>NZ_JBHFNP010000058.1:0-42629 GCF_041929235.1 Microseira sp. BLCC-F43 | reverse complement strand
ATCCCTATTAGGGATTGAAACTTTAACGATTCGGCAACTCCAAGCGAGAGATATCTCGTTGCAACTAACATTAATCCCTATTAGGGATTGAAACCTTGTGCCCGTATCTTCCCTCATTCCCGCACTCAAGTTGCAACTAACATTAATCCCTATTAGGGATTGAAACCAGCCCTCTCCTATCTATCTCGAGGTTGCTGCTCCGCGTTGCAACTAACATTAATCCCTATTAGGGATTGAAACCTTCCGGTTTCAGTTGAAGCCGCAAACCTCCCCGCTGGGTTGCAACTAACATTAATCCCTATTAGGGATTGAAACAAGAGTACGATCCGATGGACTTTGCTTGCCCATCGCCTGTTGCAACTAACATTAATCCCTATTAGGGATTGAAACCGCAATCGCAAGCTGTATCTATGGCGACCGCTGGGTTGCAACTAACATTAATCCCTATTAGGGATTGAAACTATCGCAGTATTGGGGATTGTCCCGGCGGATCTCGGTTGCAACTAACATTAATCCCTATTAGGGATTGAAACAACGCTGTAACCTTCGGCCCTCAGGGTGCTTAAAGTTGCAACTAACATTAATCCCTATTAGGGATTGAAACAGAACCCGAAAAGACAAGGCTGGCAGTCTGGATTGTGTTGCAACTAACATTAATCCCTATTAGGGATTGAAACCAAATCTTGGTAGTGAAGAAGCTCATGAACCTGAGTTGCAACTAACATTAATCCCTATTAGGGATTGAAACGCCTCGCCACCCTCCGCGACCGTGCTTTACAGAAAGTTGCAACTAACATTAATCCCTATTAGGGATTGAAACTTAGCTGCCATCAATGACAAAAGGCAAATTGATTCTGTTGCAACTAACATTAATCCCTATTAGGGATTGAAACGAACTGAGTAGAGATTAAATCAACAGGAGCAATCGGTTGCAACTAACATTAATCCCTATTAGGGATTGAAACGGTCTCGATGCCTACAGGAGGTTCTGTAGTTGTCCTTTGTTGCAACTAACATTAATCCCTATTAGGGATTGAAACGCCTACGTGGAGACTAAAATCCTTGCAACTGTAGTTAGTTGCAACTAACATTAATCCCTATTAGGGATTGAAACGAATGGCGTTTCACGCACCGATATTCCCGTCTACCGGTTGCAACTAACATTAATCCCTATTAGGGATTGAAACGCATTGGCGCTAATGGTTGACTTTTTTGCTGTAAGTTGCAACTAACATTAATCCCTATTAGGGATTGAAACTGATGGGGAGACGCTTAGCGATAGCGACGAGGATATTTGTTGCAACTAACATTAATCCCTATTAGGGATTGAAACGCAATCGCCTCTTGGGTTCTCGCCCATGCTTTTTCGACGTTGCAACTAACATTAATCCCTATTAGGGATTGAAACCGGCGATTGTTGCTAGTAAACGCTCTCGCTCTATGGTTGCAACTAACATTAATCCCTATTAGGGATTGAAACAGTGGTAAAATAGACCAAATTTTGGAGATTCTTGCGTTGCAACTAACATTAATCCCTATTAGGGATTGAAACCAAACCAGTAACGCAGCCCAAAGCTACAGTTCTGGCCTGTTGCAACTAACATTAATCCCTATTAGGGATTGAAACTCAAACTGCTGCTTAATCGTTTGTTGCAACCCTCTTGCAACTAACATTAATCCCTATTAGGGATTGAAACCCATTGATAAAAGTGTGACCAGGAGCCGTAAGCGTACGTTGCAACTAACATTAATCCCTATTAGGGATTGAAACGGTTCTTGTAGGTCTATCGTCCATGTCCGCTTGAGTTGCAACTAACATTAATCCCTATTAGGGATTGAAACTCTCGTCAGTACCAGGGTGTCGTTGATGTTCTAAAGTTGCAACTAACATTAATCCCTATTAGGGATTGAAACCTTGGGTGGATAGACCATGTTTATGCTTGCCTTCGGTTGCAACTAACATTAATCCCTATTAGGGATTGAAACACCAACTTTAAATTGGGAAGACGTAGCGGCCGCAGGTTGCAACTAACATTAATCCCTATTAGGGATTGAAACAAGTTTGATAATCGCCACAGAATCTCCTTTTGTAAGTTGCAACTAACATTAATCCCTATTAGGGATTGAAACCGGTGGTCGCACACTGGGGAAATAGAGGCAGGAGTCGTTGCAACTAACATTAATCCCTATTAGGGATTGAAACAGGCGAATAGAACTACATTCTTAAGGAGACATTATGGGTTGCAACTAACATTAATCCCTATTAGGGATTGAAACGTAATAATAGTCCTTTATTCTAAGGGTGAGAAACAGTTGCAACTAACATTAATCCCTATTAGGGATTGAAACTGGACAAAGGATAATAGACGCGCCTTTTAAATCTTGAGTTGCAACTAACATTAATCCCTATTAGGGATTGAAACTTGCTTATCCTATCTTCACTCTGGTTAAAAGTTACGATGTTGCAACTAACATTAATCCCTATTAGGGATTGAAACCAACGAAGCAAATCGCGAAATCAGCAAGGCAATTTTAGTTGCAACTAACATTAATCCCTATTAGGGATTGAAACAGGCCAATGATGTCAATTACCTACAGTGTCATCGGTTGCAACTAATTCAAATCCCTATTAGGGATTGAAACTTGTTACTTCTACTGCTTGCGATATCAGTACCTATGCTTGCAACTAATTTAAATCCTTAATAGGGATTGAAACATAATTCAAAAAGTAGTAAAATAAATTCTATGCCAGTTGCAAATTATCTAAATCCTTAATAGAGATTAAAAAAATTTTTAGCCAGGAGTTTTCCATGACCAACAGCAACCCAGAGGGGACAGTAGAAGAACGAATTAGCGCAATGGAGGCTAGACTTGAACGACTCGAAACAGACAGTAGAGAGACAGCTTCGCTACTGATAGACGGATTGAGAGCGCTATCCAAGCAAACGACTAACCTTGCTAATGGAATAGAGCGATTAACCCAGCGGGTAGACGCGCTAACCACGAATCAACAATCATTGCAGGCTACTGTGAGCCAACTGGCAACATTTATGGTGCAAATTGCTCGCATCAGTACGGACAATCAGACAGAAATTCGACGGATTTGGGAATATCTGCTCAGACAGTCAGGAAATGGAAATCAACCCTAAAGCTTCGGTTTTCGTTGCATTGGTAATTGGTAATTACAGATTTAAGATTGCAGATTGCAGATTAAATCTAAAATATAAAATCTAAAATCTCTCTGACGTGCTGACTCAACAGCATTCCATAAACGGCTATATTCATCGCGGACAGATGCATCAATTTGTTCTGCTAACTCGGCGGGAAGATTTAGAACTCGAATCAATTCTTGCACATCGGCTAAATCTTTTAAGCGATCGCTAGCACTTAAACCAGATGCCAGCTTTAATTCGATCGGCGTCGTCATTTGAACAACTTTAATCCCATCTCTTTCTACTGCAACCGCACCTGGAGCGGGAAAACTCACAGATTTTGGCTTGCCATCACCAGGAAATTCACCTGTTGTAATAATCTCAACTCGCACATCTGTTTGCGGAACGCGAAATACTTTTTTGGCAACCCCTTAGAAATGCACTCCACAAATCCTCTTCCGACTAATGCCTTGCGAAACGCTTCGGGTCCCTCTTTGCTCAGGAGTAGATCCACATCTTGAGTTGCCCGAACATAACCATAAGTCACCAAAGCCATGCCCCCAATAATCGCATAATCAATTCCAGCTTTAGATAAGCTCTGAAAAATATTTTTTCAGGTCTGGTAAACTCTACCTTGCTGCATAAAAAATAGGTCGATTTCCTGGAAAATTTCCTGATTAGACATAATCGGTACTTTTTCAACTTGTGGGATGGTTAAATAAACTTTCAACTTCGATAATCTCGTCTAATTTTCCGCCAAACTGTGAAACCTAAAAGCCCCACAATGCCGCCAGTGGTTACATAAATTACCAAAGGCGTCATCCCTTGCAACTTCATCGCCAAACTATTAGAAATTAAACTCAGCGTCCACAAAGCAATCGCCGCATTGCGCTGAGACAACCCCAACGCCAGCAAGCGGTGGTGCAGGTGGTCTTTCCCCGGAGTACTCATCGGGTTTTTCCCCGCCATTAGTCGCCGGATTACGACTTGAGTTGTATCAATAACCGGCAATAACAAAAAGAATAGCGTCGGCACTAAAGCAAATGCGGTGGTAACTTTTAAATTACCAATAATACTTGTCGCCGCCAACACATAACCGAAAAAATATGCCCCCGCATCCCCCATAATAATTTGCGACGGATAAAAGTTATGGCGCAAAAATCCCAAGGTTGCACCGCCCAACGCCGCTAATAGCAAAGTCGCCGCCGCCCTGGTTTCAAATTGTGCCGAAACTGCCAATAAACTCATCGCGGTAATAAAACTAATCCCGCCCACCAAACCATCCATCCCATCCATTAAATTAACGGCATTGGTAATTCCCACTACCCAAAATACCGTCAGCAAGAGAGAGAATAAGGGATCGAGGGGCGTTGCAAAAGCGGTTTCGATGCGGATACCGCTGGAATATAGCAACAATGCGGTTAAAACTTGGGTAGACAAGCGCAGGTAAGGCGACAAACCATATTGGTCGTCGATAAACCCGACCAAAACTAAAATCGATCCGCCCAGCAGAATACTCAGTACCTGCACTAATACAGGTTCGATGATAATCGGTCTTAAGACAGTTGCCAGAATTAAAGCCGCAATCACCCCCGCGTAAATTGCCAAACCTCCCGCGTTGGGTAAAGGTTCTTTATTCAGCCTACGGGGGTTGGGTTGATCTGCCCATCCCACCTGGAGGGCAAAAGCGCGTACTTTTGGAATTAAATACCGAGTCACTATCCAAGCCAACCCAAAGGTGAATATCACCGCCAGCCAGCCGCTGCCTGTAGGGTTAGCAATGCCAAGGGACTGAAGGAAAGCGTACAAAATTATCTCCCCCTTTGCGCTCACAATGCCACTTATGAATATTATCGTTAACTGTGCAAAAATCAATCGTATAAATTCGGTTATTAAAAGCTACTTTCGTTTCACTTGTGCGTCAGGAAAATACAATCGGTGTCAGGACTTACGCCAAGCAACCGGGTTTCTATGAAAAATCTTCGCTTTGGAACTAGAGATCGCAGCTTGAAACCCGGTTTCTAGGTGGTTGTAATTCTGATCAGCATGGGTGTCTGAAGCAACGGGGTGTCTCGCTGTGCGATTGATTTACGCCTACCTACATTTCGCTTCGTTTTGATCCCGATTATTCTATAAAAATTCCCCATTACCCCCGCAACCATTCAAGTACATTACCGCAAAACGATACAATGCAAGCGTACAGGTACAGGGTTGGCGCGGGAATCTCCTCAAACTAGCCTCATCGAAGATGACACGGGGAGGCAAAGACGCACCAGACGCGGAGCGTTTAAAGTGTTAGTTTCGTGTCTGGAACATCTGTTCCAAGGGTTTGAGACCCGGACTGAATCGAAGATTCAGGGCGGCACGTTCAGGCAAAGTTTTTATCCTCGTCTGAACTTTGTCCCCGCGTCTTTAGCGTCCCCGCGTCTTTAGCGTCCTTGAACAACGCCTTGCCCAGATTTTGGAGTATATCAACTGTGGTCGTACAAATAGATACCTACGAAACTAAAACACAAGCGATCGCCAAGCAACTTTTGGCGGCAACTAAGGAAAATCGCTCGTTTTTCGCCCAAATGCGCGACCAAATGCGCTGGGATGATAAACTGCTCGCTTGGGCGATGGGTAGCCCCGGTCTGCGCTTGCAGCTATTTCGCTTTATCGACTGCTTACCCGCCCTCCGCAGCAAATCGGAAATCGCCCGCCACCTGCAAGAATATTTAGGCGATGAGTCGGTAGAATTACCAGCAGCCCTCAAAGCGTTACTCAATTTCGCCAATCCCGACTCGGTGCCGGGACAACTCGCCGCCACGACTATTTCTTCGGCGGTAGAAACCCTCGCCCACAAATATATTGCCGGGGAGAACATCGAACGCGCCATCAAGACCATCGAACGCCTGCGAAAGGATAAAATGGCCTTCACCATCGACCTTTTAGGCGAGGCGGTGATAACCGAAGCCGAGGCGCAGTCTTACCTCGACCGCTATCTGGAATTAATGGCGCAATTAACCGATGTCGCCAAAACTTGGTCTAAAGTCGATGCGATCGATTTGGCGGATGGGGAACCTATACCACAAGTTCAAGTTTCTGTCAAGTTAACGGCGTTTTATTCCCAATTTGACCCCCTAGATGCGAAAGGGAGTCAGGAAAGAGTCAGCGGGCGCATCCGCACCCTGTTGCGCCGCGCCAAGGAATTGGGGGCGGCGGTACACTTTGACATGGAACAATATGTTTATAAAGATATTACCCTCGCCATCTTAAAAGAATTATTGATGGAAGAGGAATTTCGTTCCCGTACCGATATTGGCGTAACGCTGCAAGGTTATTTAAGAGATACGGAAAAAGACTTGCAAGGGTTAATTGCTTGGGCTAAACAACGGGGATATCCGGTGACGGTTCGGTTAGTTAAAGGCGCGTATTGGGATCAGGAAACGATTAAGTCGGTACAAAAAGATTGGCCTCAACCTGTATTTAACGACAAAGGTGCAACCGATGTTAATTTTGAAAATTTAACCAGATTGCTGCTAGAAAATCACGAATATTTATATGCAGCGATTGGGAGTCACAACGTGCGATCGCAAGCCCACGCCATCGCGATTGCGGAAAGTTTAAATATCCCCCGCCGTCGGTTTGAAATGCAAGTGCTTTACGGCATGGGCGATAAATTAGCTAAAGCCTTGGTCGATCAAGGTTATCGCGTGCGGGTATATTGTCCCTACGGCGATTTGCTACCGGGGATGGCATATCTGATTCGTCGCCTATTGGAAAATACTGCCAATAGTTCGTTCTTGCGGCAAAATTTAGAAGACCGTCCAGTTGAGGAATTGCTAGCGCCGCCCCAGGTAAATAATGCCAAAGCAGAAACGAATTTGAAGGAAAAACGGGCATTTCCCAACGCGGCGGATACCGACTATGCAGATAAGGAGAAAAGAGAGCGATCGCAACAAGCAATCCAAACAATTCGTCAGCAATTGGGTAAAACTTATTGGCCTTTTGTGAATGGCGAATACGCACCGACGCAGGATACCTTTAATTCCCTCAATCCTTCCAATCCAACGGAAATTATCGGCAAAGTAGGACTGCTTTCCATCGAAGGTGCAGAACAAGCATTGCAAGCAGCGAAAGCCGCATTTTCTAGTTGGAGTCGCACCCCAGCAAAACAACGCGCCGCTATCTTGCGGAAAGCTGGGGATTTAATGGAACAGCGGCGGCATGAATTATGCGCTTGGATGGTATTAGAAGTTGGCAAAGCTGTCAGGGAATGCGACGGGGAAGTATCCGAAGCGATCGATTTTTGTCGGTATTATGCCGATGAAATGGAACGGTTAGATAAAGGACATAACTTCGATCTCGCTGGCGAAACCAACCGCTATCACTATCAACCGCGGGGAATAACATTAGTCATATCCCCGTGGAATTTCCCCCTAGCAATTCCTTGCGGCATGACAGTAGCATCCCTCGTCGCGGGAAACTGTACCTTACTCAAACCGGCGGAAGTTTCATCAGTAATTGCGGCAAAATTAGCCGAAATATTAATCGAAGCGGGAATACCCAAAGGCGTTTTCCAATACGTACCCTGTAAAGGTTCTACCGTGGGTGCGTACATGGTAAAACATAAAGACGTGAGCGCGATCGCATTCACAGGTTCCCAAGAAGTCGGATGTCGCATCTACGCCGATGCCGCCATCTTACAACCAGGACAAAAACACCTCAAGCGCGTCATCGCCGAAATGGGCGGAAAAAATGCCATCATCGTCGATGAAAGTGCCGACTTAGATCAAGCAGTTGCAGGGGTAGTTTACTCCGCATTTGGCTATAGCGGTCAAAAATGTTCCGCTTGTTCCCGCGCTATCGTATTGGAACCCGTTTACGAAGCATTTGTCAATCGGTTAGTCGAAGCAACCCGCAGTTTAAATGTTGGTGCGGCAGAACTTCCAAGTACCCAAGTGGGTCCGGTGATCGACGCCAATGCATTTAACCGCATTCGGGAATACATAGAAAAGGGAAAACAAGAATCCCAACTCGCATTAGAAATGCCAGTTTCCGATACGGGATATTTTATCAGCCCGACCATCTTTACCGATGTTCCGCCGAATGGAATCATTGCCCAAGAAGAGATTTTTGGCCCAGTTTTGGCGGTAATTCGGGTGCAGAATTTCCCTGAAGCATTAGCAGTCGCCAACGGCACTAATTTTGCCCTCACAGGCGGGTTGTATTCCCGTACTCCTTCCCACATCGAAAAAGCACAAGCTGAATTTGAAGTCGGGAATTTGTACATCAATCGAGGCATTACGGGTGCAATTGTATCGCGACAACCCTTTGGCGGATTCAAACTTTCCGGAGTTGGTTCCAAAGCAGGTGGGCCAGATTACCTGCTACAATTCCTCGAACCGCGGGTAATTACCGAAAATATCCAGCGGCAAGGTTTTGCACCGATTGAAGGGGCAGATTAAACTGAGAAACCGGGTTTCTTCAAGAAACCCGGTTTCTGCGATTAGAAACTTAGGAGATCGTGGGTTTATGAAAATCAAGCATTCTATTAATCTGCACAAAGCAAGCACCCCCCTCGTAGTGCTAGGACTGATGTTTGCCTACCAAAACTTCACCCTTGGTCCCTGGGTTTACCTATCTCTCCACGGCACCTATGGACTGCTGTGGCTGCTTAAAGATCGCATCTTCCCAGATAAGCAGTGGGAACAAGAAACTTCCCTTGGACAGGGTATGTTTGTCTTTGGGGAACTGCTTTTGTATTGGGTAGCCCCATTCATTTTAATTAGCAGTGGAACAGTGCCATCCTTGCCCTTAGTAGCTGCTGCTATTTCCTGCAATATTGTGGGAATTTTTCTGGCCTATAGCAGCGATGCTCAAAAATACTACACGCTCAAATATCGACCTGGATTGATAACAGAAGGTTTCTTGGCCCGCTGTCGCAATACTAACTATCTGGGAGAGGTTTTGATTTATCTTTCCTTTGCGATGTTGACTCAACACTGGCTGCCATTTTTAATCTTTGGGGGCTTTATCGCAGCTATTTTTGTGCCGAATATGCTGAAAAAAGATCGATCCCTCTCCCGCTATCCTGAGTTTGCCCAATACAAAGCACAATCTGGATTGTTGTTGCCACAATTGTTTGGACAAATACCAGCCAATTCTGAAGCAACTGGCAGTATAGCTGAATGACCGAGAAAGATAAACAAAACAGATTCAAAGATTGGCTCCCACTGGTGATAATATGGCTGGTGGGGGCGGCGTGCGATCGCATCTGGTTCGCCCTCGATCGTAATATCCCATATTGGGATCAAGCCGACTACCTCACCGGCACTTTAAACTATTGGCAAGCGTTACAACATCCCCAATGGTTTTCTCCCCAATGGTGGACGAGTTTCTGGCAAATCACCACGAAAGTTCCTCCCCTCACTTATATCGCCGCTGCAATCATTCAGAATTTATTTGGTAGGGGGCCAGATCAAGCTACTATAGTTAACTTGTTCTTTAGCGCCATTTTACTGATTTCAGTTTATGGTTTGGGGGAAAAACTGTTCAATCGTCAAGTGGGTTTATGGGCGGCTTTTTTGTGTCAAGTGTTACCCGCACTCTACCGATATCGCCTCGATTTTCTGTTAGATTATCCCGTAACGGCAGTTGTTACTTTTAGTTTTTATTGCCTAACACTTTGGAAAATTAAAACCGCAGAGACGCAGAGGACGCAGAGAAGAAGAGAAGAGGAGGAAAGAGATCCCCCCCTGCCCCCCCTTGTTAAGGGGGGGTTCTCTGGCTGGTTTTGGGCAGGGATGTTTGGTCTTTCTTTGGGGTTAGCTTTAATGGTGAAGCAAACGGCTTTACTGTTTCTTTTAACACCAATATTGTGGGTAGAAGCGGGTGCATTCCGACAACGGGCGTGGGGAAAAATAGGGCAATTAATAGGTGCTTCTTGCTTGTCGGTGTTGGTATTTGGGGCGTGGTATCGTACCAATTGGTTATTGATGTTAACGTCGGGGAAACGGGCGACAATAGATTCTGCGATCGCAGAAGGAGATCCCGCCCTCAACACCATCGACGCCTGGATTTACTATTGGAAAATCTTACCATATCTAGTTTCCTGGCCTTTATTACTCGTCCCCATTGTCGGCATTCTCCTTTATTTCTGGAAGCAGATAAGCAAAACTGAATCTATATTTAAATTCTCACCCGCACAACCGCACACCCGCACAGCTGCATCCTTCAAATGGCTGGCAATCTTTTTAGTAGGTGGTTATCTACTTGGTTCGTTAAATATCAACAAAGATGCCCGCTACATTCTGCCACTTTTACCAGTTGGAGCAATATTATTGGCTTATGGCTTAACCCTGTGGAGGGGACGCTTTTCCAAACATATCCGTTGGGTAACTGCAAGTTTGGCAGTGATATTAATGTTGCTCAATTTGTGGCCTATAGGTGGTGATGGAATCACCAAAATTCTCAGTCCCCGCGTTCAGCACTACGCATACATGGGTGCTGAGTGGCCTCATCAACAAGTAATTGCAGAAATTATCAAAACCGAACCTGATTTACAGTCAACGTTAGGGGTTCTACCTTCAACCCCGCAAATTAACCAGCATAATTTTAATTACTACGGTGCATTGGCGAACTTCCAAGTTTACGGGCGACAAGTGGGAACGAGACAAAAACATCTAAAACAAGATGCGCGAAGTCTTTCTTGGTTCGTCACTAAAACCGGCGAACAAGGGTCAATTCCCAAGACGCAACCTGCTATGGTTCAACTAATTGAAAAAAGCTCGGATTTTGAATTACACAAAAGTTGGAAATTGCCGGATAAAAGCACTTTAAAACTGTACCATCGTCGCCAGCCTTCTGTTGTGGTAAAGCCTTTGAGTCCAGAAAAGGGAAGTGAAAAAATTAAGTTAAATCGAGTTATCGTACCGGAAAAAGCCCCGCCTGGTATTCCGGTTCCCGTTACCTATGAGTGGTCAAGCCCCTCAGAGCAATTGCGAACGGGTTTAGTACTATTAACATGGCGCAAATCCGCGGTTACCCCGGAAAAACAAACTCAACAGCAGTGGTGGTTACACGACCATGCGACCGCTATGGGTTTTTTATATCCGGGTACTTCTTTTGAGACGGGGTTACCGGATCTTGAAACGACAACCAAGGAATTGCGAGTCATCGAACAAACTGCGATGCTGCCTCCAGGGAATATAACCCCCGGAACTTATACCTTGGAGGCAGCTTACTTCAATCGACAAACCGGCGAAACCTATCCCATCCAAGTACCGCCAGTTACTTTAAATATCGACCCCACTGCCGCCGCAAAACCTGCACCGGAATTAGATTTAGTCACCCAGTTACGGATTTTATCTGCCGAGTTACCCAAAGGGGCAAAAGCATTAGAATCCTTGTTCGATCAAATCGGGCGAATTAATCAATATGACCCAATTCAAGATTATCTCGAACAAGCAGCCCAGGCGCTGGAATATCGGTTAAAACGGGAACCGCAAAACTTAGAATGGGCTTATGGGGTGGCTTTGGCAAGGGTATTGCAACAACGAGTTCCAGATGCGATCGCAGCCTTACAACGAGTCACTCAACTAGATTCCCAAAATCCCTATGCCTTTGCCTACCTAGCATTTGTTAACTTATATGACTGGCGTCCCAGTGCTGCCCAAATTGCCCTTAAACAAGCGCGCCAACTCAACCCCAATTTTCCCGAACTCCAAGCACTAAGCGGCGTAGCGGCGCTGATGCAAGGCAATCTCGTCCAAGCATGGCATCATATCCAGCAATTAACCGCCAAAAATTAAGAATTTGGTAACTCTAGAGACGGATCACAACTCGATAGATCGAGCGCTACCTTAAAAATAGCTGAAAAACAGGTGGTAGCAATGACTGATGCCAAAAATCTGCGAATAGTCTCCCTAATTCCCAGTGCCACGGAGATTGTAACCATGTTGGGGCTAACCGATGCCTTGGTGGGGCGATCCCACGAATGCGACTATCCCCCCGATGTCCAAGACCGCCCCGTTTGCACCGGGGCAAGGTTAAACTCAGAAACTCCGAGCGCACAAATTGATCAAGATGTCAATGAGTTGTTACAAAAAGCTTTAAGCATTTATCAAATTAAAATTGATGTCTTAGAGCAACTGCAACCCACACACATTCTCACCCAAGACCAGTGCGACGTTTGTGCCGTTAGCTTAGCGGATGTCAAAAACGCCGTTGGTCAACTCACCCACAGCCAACCCGAAATTATTTCCTTGCAGCCAAATTTGCTAGCCGACATTTGGGCAGATATAGAAAGGGTTGCCGATGCTTTTGGTGTGGGCGCGGAACCGATGCTGTTAAACTTAGAATCTCGCGTCAAAATTTGCCAGCAAAAAACCCAAGCCTTACCCGAACTAGACCGTCCCAAAGTCGCCTGCATCGAGTGGACTGACCCCCTAATGGTTGCCGGAAATTGGATACCAGAATTAGTCGAATTGGCAGGAGGTCAGCCTTTAGTTGGCGTCCCTGGTCAACCCTCGCCAAAACTCGAATGGAAGTCTTTGCTCTCGGCTAATCCAGATATTATCGTTTTCATGCCTTGTGGGTTTGATTTAAACCGCACTCGTTCTGAAGCCAAGGCATTAGCCCAGCATCCGGAATGGCAATCTTTGCACGCCGTACAAACTGGCAGAGTTTACGTCACCGATGGCAACTGGTACTTTAACCGTCCGGGGCCAAGGTTAGCCGATTCTCTAGAAATTTTGGCTGAAATATTGCATCCTGAAATCTTCCAATACGGATATAAAGGCACCGCTTGGGAAACTTTGTAGTCATTACTCAGTAGGGTGCGTTACGCTTGGCTAACGCACCAAAACTTCTGTAGTTAGCTACAATGTTCGCCTCGTTTATCCTCAATCGACGCCTACCTGATGTAGGAGAAAAAAAGGTGTATGGCACTGTTACTACTGGTCAAGTTTGGCGGTTTATAGCACTTACACCAAAGCTAGAAGTATTAATGGATTTTAACGATCGCTACCTAACTCCAATTGACGATTTACTCGGCATATTAAACGCACTGGCAACAGCCAATTAAAAAATCATGCTACTAGGCGCAGAGCAAAACTCAGATCCCTGAGTTATATCATGTCCGGTTAATTGCTTATAATTAGGCGTAGGGGCACGGCACCTTCAATGTTGTTTACAAAAGCAAAATATTGTGGATGCTGTGCTACTACAACCATCAAATTGTACAATAACTAATCAACCGGATATGATATTATTGGAGCAGTCAGCGATCTAGTGAGTAGTTAACGCTCTTTACAATTACAGGACTGACGCAGGACGAGAAAATAAACCCGGTTTCGACCGTCGATCTCGAGTTTCCTCTCCCAAGGATTTTTCGGAGAAACTTTGGTGTTTGCCTAAGTCCTGCTAAATTAGCAATTAGCAATTAGCAATTAGCAATTAGCAAGAGTTTATTGTCCTGGCGCCATACCGTCAATCAACCATTCGCCCTCGCCGTTGGTGGGGGCAGTTAAAACGAAGAGTTCGGGAACTCTGCCGTTGCCAACGGGAAAAGGTTTAATGTAAGAAACGTTGAATTGCAGCCGAAATTCTTTGCGATCGCCGCCAGGAACATTAGACAGCGGTTCTACTGACCGGATGCGGATCGATCCGATGTAGTCTTGATACATCCGCACAAACTCCTCGTAGGGGACAGCTGCCTGATACTGCGGGGTGAGGAGATCGTAAGCGACCTGATAGTTGCCCGTCGCGATCGCGTTAAAGTAGCGGTACAATACCCCCACGGCACCGGATCGGGTATTAGAAGCAGTTTGCTGTTGCACTTGCTTTTGACTCGGTTGTGCGATCGCGGTTTGTGAGGGTAATTGTATTGCAAAACTAGCGATCAGGAGTAGGGTTGTAGTTGTAAGCAGCGAGGGTTTCATCTTTCCGTACCTGCTTGAGGTGAAAGAATGTTTGTTACTTCATAACTACATATTTCCCAGCACTAATTACTTATGCACATCCCCCTTTTATATCCTCCTATCGGGGGAATTTCGTCACACCCAACTAAGAACAATTGCCTAGATCGGGGTGAAGTCTGAAGATGCGATCGCGCTAACTTGCACGCCAGTTAACGATGCCAGCAATTCGTTCGTACTGGCAATCCGAATCTGCGTTCCATTGTTACCAGTTGTAATCGACAGTTGCGCGAAGGTCAAACCACCCGCTAACCCCAGCAAATCTTGACCATCTTGAAAGTCCAGCACCACATCCGCACCGCGCAACGCGCCTAAAACAAATACATCCCTTCCACCGCCACCGCTGAGGGTATCGTTGCCAAAGTCACCGTTGAGGATGTCATCCCCATCGCCTCCCGAAAGGCTGTCATTATTTTGACCGCCGTACAAGGTATCATTACTTATATCGCCGTTGAGGATGTCATCTCCCTGGTTGCCATAAAGAATGTCGTTGTTTTTGCCTCCATAAAGGACATCGTTACCGAGGTTGCCAAAAATAACATCATTCCCCTGATTGCCATAAAGCGTGTCGTTATCTTTGCCACCATACAAGCTATCGTTGCCATCACCTCCATAAATCAAGTCATTTTGTTGATTGCCATACAGGGTGTCATTTCCACCATTGCCGATAATCGTATCGTTACCTTCCAAACCAAAGGCAAAATTATCTGCATTATCGCCAACCATCAACAAAGGGTTAGGCGCCTCTACTTCTTGTTCGATCAGACTTCTCGTTCCTAAAAAAGAAGCGCCGCTGGTTCTAAATTGTTCGGCGCTGCTGCGACTAGAGAAAGCGGCTGCTAGCTGCGGTTGTCTCACTGCTAAAGCCGTTATAAACTCAGCAAAATCTGAGTCGTTGTTGAAATTAAAATTAGGGTTATTTAGTTCATTAACTGAAATTTCCCGCTGGCTGTAACCCGGTGGCGGACTCGAAAGCAAGGATGCAATTTCCCCATGTTTTCGCGATAAAAATCTGGGGTCGATCTGGGGATTGGTATAAGACTGTAAAAACACTCGTCCGGGGATAAATTCTTCTCCCCCCAAGCTGACATAATCTCCGTTGACAACGTAGTGAGTAACTGGTTTGTTTGCCCCGCCATTTTGCCTAAAAAGATTAGCAGTCGCCCGATCTATTCCAGGAGAATTGAACGTGATGGTTTCCCCGATCGAGTTAGTAAATTCAGCCGCCGCCCTCTGGGCTAAAGCACCCGCCATGCTGTGACCGATTACATCTGGCAGCAAGCTTCTGGGGTTTTTAACAGGATCTCGACTAATTTGGGTTAACCAATTGCCAATCGCTGTTTTATTGGCTTCAAATTGATTAAATCCTACGCCCCGCCGGTCTGTAAATGCCGCATCGTCACCGGGATCGACTCCTCCTTTAAATATTAAAACGGGTGGTTTATCCGGGGTGAGAGAAGTTAGTGCTAACGCTTGAAAATCTGTAACCGCATCGTTAAATACTCGGTCAATTCGATAACCTGCGCTTGTTAATGCGCCGAGAACTATAGGGTTTTCGGTTGGGTTGGGCAAGTAAACAATGCGTTTGGCAAAGTTTTCGTAAACAAGGTCAAATACGCTCATCGTTTGGTTTCCAACTTGGGTGAGTCAGGTCTTACGCAAAGAATCTAAATGTAGGGTGCGTAACCGTTGCGTAACGCACCGCAACCACTATATATAGAGCCACTGCGTAAGTCCTGTGAGTATAAAAATAAGTAGATGACACCCAGATCTCCGACTTCTCTAAGAAGTCGGAGATCTAGCTATGATTTATTATTCCCATCTCCATCTCAGTTCTAACTTACCCCGCCCCCAAATACTGCCAAACCATAATATTTCCAAGGCGCTGCTACTGTCTCAAATCCAGCGGTTTTGAGCATTTGCAGGTGGTTATCCAGGGTTGCTAGTTGATCGGGATGGGAGTAACCGTGGGGCGCACTTTTGCCGATTTTGGCGCGAATTTCTGCTAGAGTTGTTCTACTAAAAGCTGCCCATTCTTCTCGCACCGCTTGGTAAACTGCTGCCAGGGCAGGCGATTCGGGTAAAATTGGGTCTGCATTCCAAAATACACCCTTGCGGTTGAGACTTTCTCTAATTCGCTGGAATAGCTTTAATTTCATCTCGTTGGTGAGATGGTGAATTGCTAGAGATGAAACCCCAGCATCAAATCCAATGCCGATGTTGATTTTATCCGGTTCGTTTGTCCAGTCTCCAAAGTCTGCTTCTATTCCTGTCCATCGGTTTAAGTATCCGGCGGACTCGATTTTATTTTTGGCAAACTGAAGCATTCGCGGCGAATAATCTAAGGCAATTATCTGGGCAGATGGACAGCGATGGAGTATTTTTAAGCTGAGTTCCCCCGTACCGCAACCCAGTTCTAGGATGCGTTGGGCAGTTGGCGGTATACAATGAGCGATCGCATTCAGCATCTCATCATACCGGGGTAACAATTGTCTAATCCCGCTATCAAAATCAGCGGTATTTGCAAACACTTCTCCGGGAAATATTTCTCTAGTATTCACGGGCGCCTGGTATAAAAGCCATTCTCGATCGTACCCGGTATAGGCGATCGCTTGCTCTTGTTGCTTCTGTTCTTCCTGTTTTTGTATTTTCTCCATTTTATGGAGTGTCCTCTTCAGCAATCTCCGCGTTGTCCAAAGCTTCATCGGATCTTGCGTTTCTAATTGCTCGATCGCAGTTATTAAATCATCAATAATAGCTTGAATCAGCGATTTTTCTTTCGTTCCCATCGGTTTTGTTTCACCTTTGATTGACAGTCCACACGATTAATTTTTTTTATTCTTAGTTTTTACTGACAAACTTATGGTATAATCCCTATTGGTCAAATTGCCAATTAACAGACCTTGTAATTCCCCCACCAGCATGGGTTTTAAACAAATTTTCGTAAAGCGAGAAAATTGTTTAAATAGATCTACTAACTAAACTTACACAAGGTAGGGGTGGCGTTCAGGAAATTTCGGCGTAGTAAAATAGAAAACCGCACAGGGATAATCGATAGTGGAACAACACGAGCAAGTAACAATTGCAGAGTACCAACTAACGGCGGAAGCATTTCGCGCGGGGACATGGGAACACGACGTATCGCAAAATCGAGACAGCTTGGTGCGTTTTTTACCCAAAAATCCCGGAAAAATCCTGGATATAGGCTGCGGGCCGGGGCGGGACTTGGTAGCATTCAAACAGCAAGGGCATACCGTGGTGGGGTTGGATGCAACGCCTGCTTTTGTGGAAATGGCAAAACAGGTATCGGGGTGCGAAGTTTGGCAGCAGTCGTTTTTGAGTTTAGACTTGCCAGGGGAAACCTTTGATGGTATTTTCGCCAATGCCTCGCTGATTCACGTTCCTCGGACTGAAATGGTGCGGGTATTGGAGGATTTGCAGCGATCGCTAGTGCCTCACGGTGCGATCATTATGTCCATGTGTCGCGGCGACAGCGAAGGCTACAGCGCCCGTCCGACGGGATATCGCTACGTTTGTGGATGGGAATACGAAACATTAGCCCCTTGTGTAGAAGCAGCCGGATTTGAGATTGTTAACCATTATTATCGTCCCCCTGGCGTGCGGTTTGAGGCGCAATCTTGGCTGGTAATTGTAGGGCGAAAAACGGCAATTGGCAAGGATTAAAAAAAAATGGAACCAATTGGTTCCAAAACGAGTAGGTAACGGATGAGATCTGTTTTGAGAGACGGAACTGCGCCAAAATTCCCTATCCTGATAAAGAATAGACATACAAAACCAAAAAACGGAAGATGACAAAAGCATCCTATATTTTTCTAGCAGGGGCGAGTCGAGGCGTAGGGCGAGAAATTGCCAAATGCCTTGTGGAACAAAACCAAAAAGTAAAAGCGATGCTGCGGAAAGAGGCATCGCGCCCCGAATTGGAAGCGATGGGCGTTAATGTTGTAATCGGGGATGCAATGGCAGCTGCTGCGGTGGAACAAGCGATGGTAGCAGAACCGATTGATGCAGTTATTACTACTATCGGCGGGTTACCCCAAGCAGAACAAAACCCAGATTATTTGGCGAACAAAAATTTAATCGATGCGGCGGTAAAAGCATGCGTAAAAAAATTCATCCTGGTTACTTCGATTGGTACGGGTAATAGCGTCGTGGCGCTATCACCGCAAGCGTTAGCAACGTTGGGGGCAGTTTTGGCAGAAAAAGATAAAGCCGAACAGCATTTAATAGGTAGCGGACTAACTTACACAATTATCCGCCCCGGTGGGTTAAAGTCGGAACCGGCGACGGGTAACGGCGTTTTAACCGAAGATCCCAAAGTTGGCGGTACTATTCACCGTGCTGATGTGGCGCAACTGGTGTGTCGCTGTCTGTTTTCCGATGCTGCTAATAATAAGGTATTGTCGGCAATTGACAGAAATATGCCGTTCGGAAGGCTGGAGTTTGAGGAATTTAACGTGAATTGAAGAGTAGGGGCACGGCAGGTGAGGAATTTTTTGCTGGCGACAAAGCTTACTGATGCCGTGCCCCTACTTTGATCAAATCGGGAATCTATCTGAATCATTGGTTGGCGCACGGCAGGTGAGGAATTTTTTGCTGGCAACAAAGCTTACTGATGCCGTGCCCCTAGTGGTTTTATGGCTAATTACATCATGTTCGTTGAATTGCCCATAATAAAAAAACCTCACAGAGTTGTTGCGTAGGGACACGGCATCATAGATATCTCGGACAAACAGATAACGTTAATCGTGCCGTGTCCCGACTGCCAATTATGGGTAATCTACCCGACATGATATTAAATTTCCAATAAAGCTGCGGTACGCTTTAAAACTTCTAAATCGAGCGGATGCACACCAGATAGTAGAGCTATTGTCAGGTCAGGCACAAAACCGGGACTGTCGCTCACATCTCGACGAACATTATAAGCAAGCCACCAAAGTCGCGTTCGAGCTTGATGATTTAAATCCAAGATTCCGCGCGATTCAAAGCAACCCCCAGCCTCACGATAGCCTTGGATAAAAGCGCGAACGGCATCCTGTTGCGGTGGTTGACCGGGAGGGGTTGCCCATACGAGTGCAAACTTGGCAACGTCCTCACGCGCATTCATAGGTCCGGCAGCATCCCAATCGACAACTACATGGTTACCATCAAAACATCGGATAACATTGGGAGGATGCAAGTCTCGCTGGCTAGGAACGACGGGTTCATCGCTGACTGTACTGGAAAGAATATACTCTTCCCATTCCACAAGGATAGGGATTTTGTTTTGCAACGAAAGCGCCCAATCCATACCTTTTGCCATAGCTGTTTGAGCCAATTGCTCCCAACCAAACAAACCTAGCGGCATCCAAGGTTCATCTTTAAGTTCCGAGGACGATACGGGTAAAGCGTGAATCCTTGCCAAAAGCTTGCCAATTTGAGTCGAAACCTCTGGAGAAACGAAACCCCAATCATAAGGAGTTCCTTCCACCCAGGAATAGACACGAACCCAAATATTATTTGCCCCTTTTGTATAAATCCCATAGGGTTTTCCATCTATTGCCCTTCGGGGTTGCGGCATCGGAAAACCTGTTTTGTGCGCGGCTTCTTCGATTAAGAGTGCAATCTGTTTTGGTGCTTGCTCAAATTGTTTGATGGCAAAGGAACCAATTGATGTTTCTAGACGGAGTACTCCCAGTCGATTGGTTTGACCGCGACCTGCCTGAACTATACTATAGGGTTGCCCCAAATCAAAGGTATGAGTTAACCAATCTATGGAAAATTCGATATTAGCCCTAAGCATTGTTTTATTTAACCGCAAAGACGCGGTAGCGAAGCGATTCAAGGGTAGCGAATTAGGACGCGAAGGAAGAAGAAGGAAGAAGAAGGAAGAGGTCGGTAATCTTTACAATTTTTAGCTTTTGAACCTGTAGTCAAACCAGGGAAAAAGGGTATGGTTTGTGGTATACTGACTGCCAAATAAATAAGGCGCCGGATGCGGTGTTAGCACCACCGCATCACGACGACTTCCAACCCCTAACGTAAGAGGCGATAGGAGAGGCACAGTCTATGGTATCTAATTCTGATGAATCGCGATCTGGCTATCAACCAAACAGTGAACTCTAGCCAGATAACTAGCGCATCACTGGACAGATAGCCAGCCTGAGCAAAAGCTACGTTTTGAGGGTCATGACACCTACGAGTGCTTTCCAGCTTGCAGCCCTGTCGTCAATCATTAAACATCTGTATTTGGTTAAGGAAGTGTGATTGACATAACAAGCCCTCAAAACATTGGCGAGGAAAACATTACCCCGCAAGGGAGGACAGAAATGTCTAATTTTGTATTCGTTCTAGACAGCAACTTTCAACCGCTTGACCCAGTAGCCCCGGGACAAGCAAGGCGATTGTTAAACCAAGGAAAAGCCTCTGTTTATCGGCGTTATCCATTTGCAATCATCTTAAAATACGCAGTTTCTAACGCTAAAACACAGACGCATCAATTAAAAATTGCTCCGGGTTCTAAGGTTACGGGGTTAGCAATTTTACAGCATGACAAAGTTGTCTGGGCTGCCCAGTTAACCCACAGACGACAGCAAATCAAGAAGGCTCTAGAATCGCGTCGCGCGATTCGCCGCAACCGCAGAAACCGTAAAACCAGGTATCGCAAGCCACGGTTTTTAAACCGTAATCGGAAGTCGGGGTGGCTGCCACCCAGTTTGCAATCATTAGTAGAAAATATCCTCACCTGGGTTAACCGCCTACGCAGATATGTTCCGATTACTGGCATATCTCAGGAGTTGATCAAATTCGATACCCAAAAAATACAAAACCCTGAAATATCGGGCTTAGAGTACCAACAAGGAGAACTTGCAGGGTATGAGGTTAGACAATATTTGCTTGAGAAATGGGGCAGAAAATGCGCTTATTGTGGCGAGCAAAATTTACCCCTTGAGGTTGAGCATATTCAACCAAAATCTCGAGGGGGAAGCTCGCGCGTTTCTAATTTGACCATTGCTTGCCATCAATGCAATCAAGCAAAAGGAAATAAAGATATTAAAGATTTCTTGGCACAAAAGCCGGATCTGTTAAGTCGTATCACCCAGCAAGCTAAACAACCATTGAAAGATGCAGCCGCAGTAAATGCTACACGTTTCGTACTGTTCAACAGATTGAAAGAGACATCCCTACCAGTTGAAACCGGGACGGGCGGCAGAACTAAATACAACCGCACTGTGTTGGGATTACCAAAAACTCATTGGTTAGATGCTGCCTGTGTGGGATCAGTAGAAAGCTTGCAAGTCTTGACCTCTAATCCATTGTTGATTATGGCTAAGGGGTGGGGAAATCGTCAAATGTGTACTCCCAATAAATACGGCTTTCCAACCAAACATAGAACGCGGTGTAAGAAGTTCTTTGGCTTTCAAACTGGCGATATGGTGCAAGCGACTCTACCCACGGGAAAGTTTGCAGGCACTCATGTCGGTAGGCTAGTAATTAGGGAAAGTGGAGTTTTTGAGATGATTTCAGCTAGAGGAAAGGTTAGCCCAGTGCGCCACAAATACTGCAAAGTAATTCATCGCAATGATGGTTACATGTATGCGTTTTCCACCTTTGTCTAGCTTTTCGGCGATGCTTAGGTCTGGCGATCGCGAAACTTTACTTTGTGAGGGTTTTATTACTCTCCAAAGCTTTTCTGACGATCTGGCATACATTACCGAGTGTCTGCAAACCCTGGGAGAACTGCAAGATCTTGTCAGTACCTGTTCGGTGCTATCTGGCTGAAGATGGCTTGAGTCACGATCTATCTAGCCGTCATATTGACCTGTTGCTTGACATGTACTTGTATCATTCGGGACAGTTCAGGGGCGAAATCCGCGCCACGGTTGCCCGATTACAGAGGACTGTAGAGGAGTGTGCTGGATAGACATGTAAGGAATTTAACCTTATTTTAGGGGTTTAACCCAACGGTTTGCGATCGCCCAATCAAGAATATACCGAGCGATCGCAAACAACACAAGGCTCTCTACTCCCAGCACCGCACTCGACCACAAAAGGGCGGGATAATTTAAACCAGCTTCTAGTTGTGCTAGTCCCCGCACTAAACCAAACGCGAGGACTGCACCATCGCCGAGGTGGGAGTTATCGTCGCTGCGGATGGCGTAGCGGTAGGTAATGCCGAAAACAAAACCGCTAATGCAAGCGATCGCCAACGAAGCAAGTAAGCTGAAACTGGTGGTAATGCCCAGACTGGCAAGCAGGTCCAACTGTTTTACCAACAACACCTGGTGGAAAAGCGTCGCCATGGCGTCCGCTACCAGGAGGCAAAAAGCTGCCAGGATGCCAGCTTTGAGAGATTCTATTCGTTCGGCTTGCAAGTTGTCCAAAGTTAGATTCCCCAGCTTGGTATCATTAAACGTGTAATAGTTTTGTATCGTTTTTTTGCAAGCACGGCTATGGATATTCTCACCTTGGGTTGGGTTTCGGTACTGGTTCTGTTTACATACTCTATTTCAATGGTCATTTGGGGTCGTAACGGTTTCTAGAAAGTGGAAACAACAATTCTCAACGTCATCGCTGTAGCCTCCTTGGCGCTGCTACTCGCCGTTTCCGGTGGAGTCATCTACCTAACGATAGTAGAATGGCGCGATCGCCGACGGCAAGACCGAGATAAAAAATCTCGTCGCTAACGGTAATTGGTAATTGGTTAATCCTTCTATTAGCAATTAGCAATTAGCAATTAGCAATTACCTATTCCCCATCTGAGCAAAATGCTCTAAAAGTAAGCGGTGGATAAAAATATATCCGCCGCCTACTTTTTGCAATAAAATATGTTCGGTTGCCCAATCTAAAAAACGCGCATAGTTCCAAGGAATAGAACGGTTGCAGAAAAGGACAAGTCGTAAAGCTAAGTGTTTAATACACGCTTCTCCTGCACCGAACACGCCAAACAGCAACCCGGTAATTGCTCCTACTAAAACTGGTAAACCTAGTATAAAAGCTACTAGCCCCATTCCGGTTGCTCCTAATAGGAAAAAAATTCTGGCATTTTTAGCTGACTGCCAAATTCCTTGATTTGGAATTGTACTGGTTTCAATGCTAGGTTCGTTCAGTCCGCGCAACAAAGCAAAAATTAGCGCTACACCCAGACCGATTCTTAATCCCAAGGATAAAGCTTCACCCCAACCATCTCCTAGCTTCAAAACAAATCTATAAAATAACCCCCCAAACGGCCCCAAAATTGCCCCGGAAATTCCCCCGACAATTAATCCCAGCCTGAGATTTTTTCTACTTTTTTTCCTTGACCATTTTATGGTTTCTCCGGGGTTAATTTTATCATAAATCAATCCAAAAATTATTGCAGCTATTATTCCAGTTCCTAGTGCTATAATTAATCCAGCTATTTTTCCCAATTCCCAGTCAATCAGAATTCCTAAATTTAACGCTCCACCGATTCCGCAAAGTAGCCCAGCAATTATTCCGATAATAATAGCATAAATTAATTTGTACCAAATGTTTGGCAACCAAGAACTTTGTAATAGTTCAATTAAAAATACGGCTTGAGACTTATCCCTCATTTGCTTCGCCAACCAAATCAGCCAGCGCATGGCTTTAATCTGGGAGTATTGCTGGGAACTCCGGCGTTTCAACATGCGTTCGATATAGGCATTAAATACATGTTGGCGGCGTTCTTCAAGCGAATACATTTGAGCCACATCTTCAAAAGAATTGCCTTGATAAGCGAGTGTTATTATGCTGAGCATCAGCGGCGATCTCGCTAACTCTTGCAGGATGACATCTTCTTTCAGCGCTTGTTTAAACGCGGCTATTTCTGCTCCAGCTTTGTTTAAATATTCATCTATTTGTTCTAAATCTAGCGGTTGTAAATAAACGGCTGCTTCCACTTTTAAACGATTGGATAATAGCTCGTAATCTTGAATGCGACTGGTGACAACAATGTGTGTATGTCCAAATTCTAGGCTGAATTGGTTAATCGCTTGAACGCAAGCATCCCGCTTCAGGATGCTGACTTCATCCAAGCCATCTAGCATTAACAATAGTTGTTGATTTTGCAGCCAATTTTTACCAATATCTTTGGAAACTTGATATTGAATATGCAATTGTTGCAGCAACCAGTCGGCAAGACTTTGCTTTGTTTCCCAAGAAGATAGGTTGAACGGAACGGGTAATGGCTGGGTATAATCGTGTTCGGCACTAAGTAATAATTCTCGTGTTAATTCCAGCAGCGTGGTGGTTTTTCCCCCACCGGGTTCGCCTAAAATTAACAGCGTTCTTCGCTTTTGCAATTGTTTAAATTTATCGATAATTTTAGTGACTGGCGGTAGGGAGTTGAAAGCTGGGTCGGCGTTTGTCCAAGTTAATTCTAAGGCGTCGAGTCGAGGGTTTAAACCGAGTGCGATTAACGCGCGATCGCGCAAACCAGTTTCCAAAACTCCGGAGATCCAATACTTCCTGACTTTGTTAATTAAAACTATCCGATCGCGGTACTGTTTCCTAGTCAAATAAGTTCTAACATCCGCTACCCCTTCCTCTGCTGCACCTCCAGCAATTTTTGTAGGTAGCACAACTTGGTATGCTGGCACTGGGTCGGCAAGATTTTTTAACTCTTTTAAACCACAATAAGTTGCTTGCAGCGCCAAACCATTTTTAACCACATCGTAGACGGTTTGGGAGATACAAATACCCCCCGGTTCGGCGACTTCTTGCAGTTGCGCCGCCACGAGGGAACCGTTACCCATAACATCGCTGTCGCAAAAGAATACATCCCCTAAATGAATGCCAATTCGATGTTGCAATATATCTTGGGGAGGCAGGTTTTCTGCCGCTGCGGTTAAAGCTTTTTGAATTTGTACGGCACAGGCAACGGCACTGACGGCGCTGACAAAGTACATTAATAAGCCATCGCCGGTTGATTTTAGCACAGAGCCTTCAAACTCGTGACAGATTTCGGTCATTAGCTCAATATCGCGACTCAGGATAGTCTGGGTGTGTTGTTCATCTTCCCCTATCAAGGTGCTGAAGTTCGCTGACTTGGTAAACGCGATAGCAGCTAAAGTGTGGTTTCCTGGGATATCCAGCGGTTGGGGGTCATCTGGCATAGGAGAGAGCGAGGGCAAATTCTAGTTAGATAATTATCATATCTGGTAATTGCTAATAGGTAATAGGTAATAGGTAATAGGTAATGGCAACTACTCATTACCCATTATCGCATTTGTGCAAAATGTTCTAACAGCAGTCGATGGACGAAAATATAACCGCCGCCTACCTTTTGCAAAAAGATGCGTTCTGTGGCGTAATCAAGGAAACGCGAGTAGTTCCAAGGAATACACCCGTTGCAGTAAAGGATAACCCGCAGGATGAAATGTTTCACGCAAGCTTCGCCCCCTCCCGCTACCAAACCAAACCCCATCCCAAATATCCCCCAAAACAATATTCGCCACCGCAATAATGCCGCCGCTAGTGCCAGTGCCAAAAATCCAATTAACCCGAATACCAGCGCATTTTTTGCCGATTGGCGTATCCCTTGATTCGGTACTGTAACTGTTTTTATCGAAGGACTTGTTAACCCGCGAATTATCCCAATAATTATGCCTACGCTGAGACCAAATACAACGCCGCGTTGCAACGACTCAAATTGCATATCAAGCATTTTAGCACTATAAATTTGCCATCCCATCGGATGAAACAGCGGATCGTAAATTGCTTTTACTACCAGTCCCGATAATGCTCCTAATATTATACCTAATCCTAGGTGATAAGTAGTATTTCTTAAAGATAGCTTCAGATTCTCTACAGGTTTAATTTGATTAATACCGAAAACAAACCAAAAAATCAACCCGACCAAAAATTGGAGAACGAACACTTTCCTAATAGGCAAGAGGATATTGCCCCATACTGTTCCAAGCACTATAAAACTGATCATAGTCATCAAGAAATATAGTTTTTTTTGCCATTTGTGAGATAACCAACTCGGTTGCATTCGCTCGATTAAAAATACAGTTTGAGACTGTTGAGATAGGTTTTTAGCCAGCCAACTTAGCCAGCGCATGGCTTTTGATTTTGAGTATTTGGGATTAGCATTTCTGCGATCAAACATCCGTTGAATATATTGGTCTAATAGATGCTGGCGGCGTTCTGACAAACTCATCCCAGGTAAATCTGTCATGGGCATTCCCTGGTAAGCGAAGGTCATAATATTGAGCATTAAAGGTGACTTGGCTAATTCTTGCAGAGTCCTATCCGCTTGCAGTGCCGTTTTGACTGCTGCGAGTTCTATTCCGACACGGGAAAGATAGGTTTGAATTTGGTCTATAGTTAGCGGTTGAATAAAGATTGCCCCTTGAAATTTCAGGCTATTTGATAACATTTCGTATTCTTTAATGCGGCTACAAACGACAATTTCAGTGGCGCCGTGGGACCCAATAAATTGATTAATTGCCTGAACGCACGACTGGCGACGCGGGGGACTGACTTCATCTAAACCATCGAGTAAAAGCAGCAGTTGTTCGTTTTTTACCCAAGCTTGACCGATAGGTTTAGATACCTGATATTTTGTATTCAATTCTTGCACGATCCAATCAGCTATTTTAAGCTTATCAGTCGCCCAAGAAGACAGGTTGAAGGCAACGGGAATCGGTTGATTAATGTCTTGTTCGGCACGGTTAATTAAATCGCGGGCAAGTTCTAACAGGGTTGTGGTTTTACCTGAACCTGGATCGCCTAAAATTAATAAAGTTCGTCCATCTCCTAGTTGGTCGAATTGGTCGATAATTTTGGTATTAATCGGCAAGGTTTGTCGGGGTTGATCGGGGGTTTCCCACACCATACCCCAAGGACGATCTACGGCATCCAATCGTTTCTCTAAACCGAGAGAAATCATCGCTTTGCCGTGAATTGAAGTTTCTAAAACGCCTTTCACCCAGTAATTTTTAACCTTGTTTAGCAAGATTTGGCGGTTGCGATATTCTTGGGGAGTGTAAGGAGGACGCGGGGACGTGGGGACGCGGGGACGGGGGGAGTTTTCAACTACTTTTATTGCTTCTGGGTTTTGCTTTGTTTGGGTGTCAGTCTTGGCGAGTAAAAATGGGTCAATCGTTTCTGTAACCATATCCCTCAACTGCAAAGCGGTTAGCATTTCAGCAGCGGTGGAGAAGCGATCGCTTGCCAATGTTCTCACCGCTTTATCAATCACCGCCGCCAAACTATCGCTAATCTTTGAATTATCTTGGCGCCAATTTATTTCACCCGTCTTTAAATTGTTATCCAGTTGGTGCGGCAGTTTCCCCGTTAGTAAATAAATCGCCGTTAGTCCTAAACTATAAAGATCGCTGGCAAATACGGGTTTACCTGCCGCTTGTTCTGGCGACATATAACCCCGCGTCCCAATAGCAACCGATGTGGTAAATTCCCCCCTTGCATTGACTGCCGTACTCATAATTTCCTTGGCAATACCAAAATCAATTAGAACGGGTTTGCCATCTTGCTGCCTGAAAATAATATTGCTAGGTTTGATATCGCGGTGAATCACCCCATTGCCGTGGATATATTCCAGAACGGGTAAAATATCTACCAGGAATTGTTTAACTGCGATTTCGTCTAAAAGTCCTTGCTGCTGCACTTTTTGAAACAGCGTTTTGCCTGAGATCCATTCTTGGACTAAATAAAACCGTCCCGCTTCCGTAAAATAAGCGTATAAATTGGGAATTTGCCCGTTGCCTTCACCCAATTGTTCTAAAATAGCTGCTTCTCGTTCAAATCGCCGTTGCACGAATTCGCCGATTTGAGGGTTGTTCGCTACGGGTTTGAGTTGCTTGATTACACAGCGACGACGGGAAGGCATGTGGGTGTCTTCTGCCAGAAAGGTTTCGCCAAACCCACCTGTTCCCAAAGCTTGAATAATACGATAGCGGTTATTCAGCAACGGCGATGACATCGGATGTTATACCAGGAAAGAGGGAAAGTCAGAAAAATGGTTATGATAGCGAATTTTATTTCTCTGATTATCCATTATTTATTAGAGTCTATCCGCAGCGGAAATTTGAGAGACTTTTAACCGCAGATGTAGGACGGAGATTTTCCAGCTAGATTTTCTATAACAGTCAAGTACAATTATATAGTTTCAGCAAAATCTTTCTTAAGTTAGTTGTGGGGGAAGCGATATGCACACCCGAAGCTAAGGGAATCGCAATTCGGTGGCGCCAGCTGTCCCAAGGTAGGCTGGGAGTGAACGCGCGGTTAAGATTGAGGATGGAATTCCATGCACGCCTTGGCGGGATTTCATGGCATAATCTAACCCAAAAAGGTTGGTAAAAGCATGATTAATCAACTTTTAGCAGGACGTTACCGCATCGTTGTTGAACTGAGTTCCGGCGGTTTTGCACAAACCTATTTAGCAGAAGATACCCACCGTCCCAGCGCTCCCCCATGTGTCGTTAAGCACCTGCGACCCCCCAGTGACGACCCCTACACTCTGGAAAATGCTAGACGCCTGTTTGAACGCGAGGGCAAAATTTTAGAAAGACTAGGTCGCGAACACGACCAGCTACCCGATCTCTATGCTTACTTTGAAGAAAATGGTGAATTTTACCTGATTCAAGAATACATTGACGGTCATCCATTAACCCAGGAAATTACACCAGGTCACCCCATCTTAGAAGACCAAGTCATTTGCATTTTAGAGGAAGTGTTAGAGATTTTAGCCTTCGTACATGGGAAAGGAATTATCCACCGCGATATTAAACCCGCTAATTTAATTAGACGCTCCTCCGACAATAAATTAGTTTTAATTGACTTTGGATTAGTCAAAGAACTAACCAGTCCAGCGGTTAATTCTCAGGGGCAAATTAACCCTACCGTTGCAGTGGGAACCCACGGGTACATGCCGATCGAACAATTTCACGGCTATCCCCAATTTAACAGCGATATTTACGCCTTGGGAATGCTTGCCATTCAAGCATTAGCAGGATTATCTGCTAGCGAGTTAATCAGACTGCGCGACCCCAACAATCCTAACACGGGTGAAGTCCTCTGGCGTAACCAAGTACAAATTAGACCAAAACTAGCAGATATTATTGACAAAATGGTGCGCTATGACTGCCGTCAGCGCTACCAATCCGTCAGTGATGTTTTGGCAGATTTGAAAAATATTAATAGCCCGGTTAGAATTAACTGGAGTCAGTTAAAACGCTGGGTGAGAAGACCGCGTCGCCTGATGTTTGCCGGGGTAGCTAGCCTGATTTTTGTGATCCTGCCGCTGATTTTCTATAAGAAATTACCGCAAGCAGTCACAGCAGCTTACCTGTACAATCGGGGAGTGGAAAAAATTGATAGAAAAGATTACAAAGCTGCGATTAAAGAGTTAAGCGAAGCGATTAGCATCGCTCCTAAATATGCCGAAGCTTACAACAAGCGGTGTCATGCTTATTTAATGGAGGGAAATCGCTTGCAAGCAATGGAAGATTGCAACCACGCGCTGCAAATAAAAACTAACTTTGCTCAAGCATATCAAGCCTACACTAACCGAGGAATTGCTCGTTTGGCATTAGGAGATTCCCAAGGCTCGATCGCAGACTATACCCAAGCCATTGCCATCAATCCCAAACATGCACTAGCTTACAACAGTCGGGGTCACGTCCGCGAAAAACTTGGGGATAAAAAAGGCGCGATCGCAGATTTTACCATGGCAATTAAAGTCGAGCCCAAATTTGCCGCCGCTTACCTAAATAGGTGTTTATCCCGCTCAAACTCAGGCGATCACAAGGGAGCTATTGAAGATTGCACCTATGCAATTAAAATTAATCCCAACCAGGTACAAGCTTATCTCAACCGCAGCCTAGTTAACTTCCGGTTAGGCAATTATCAAAAAGCAATTGAAGATAGTAACATTGCCATTCAGATCAATTCCGGTGGGGGCAATTTCAACCTGGGAGAAGCTTATCATAACCGCGCGATCGCTCGATTGGCTTTAGGAGATAGACAAGGCGCAATAGAAGATTTTAACCAAGCACTCCGCGCCAATCCCAAAGATGCAGGTGCTTACTATGAAAGAGGTCGCATCCTTGCTGGAATAGGAGATAAACAAAAAGCGATAGCAGATTTTCAGAAAGCTGCAAAACTTAGGCTGGAACAAGGTAGCACCCAAGGTTTTAAAGATGCACAGTTTCAGATTAGAAAGTTGCAACAACAACCTACTCCAAAACAATAATTCACTCGCAGATTGGGAATTGGTAAGTGGTAATTGGTAATTGACAATTTCGGTGTTCTAAGATTGCCTATATTTTCTCATGACTGACCCAAAGTCACCAGGTTTCTGACCTCCGAAATGGCCTTTATATGATAAATAAATCAAGTCGATAGTTACATACCTTGACTTAGAAACCCGGTTTATATAAGAAGAAACCAGGTTTCTAACTGCTAGGATATACCGCGGGCAAGAGGAATGGGTAATTGTCAAGAGTAGACTGAGGCATGAATCTAATTAGCAATCGTTTATAGTAGTGAATAAAAAACTCAACGCCTGCAAAACCAACGGAAAAAAAACAGCATGGCGATGCGAAGGCTAAAATTTACTCATGGGGTTACAGTCACCTCAACAGACCAACTGAATGCTTTTAATTAAGTAACAAAGTTCCAGAAGATTAGATGGTTTTACGCAAATACCTGGTGGATGGTTGTATAATGTAGAGAAAGCATTAAAGATTCATCGTGAGGTATGTCACAACAAGAGAAGCGTGTCAAGCGTTCCAAGTATCAGAAAAAAACCTGAGAAATTGCGACAAGAAAGCCAAAATACGAACAGTTAGAATGCCATCAGGTCATAAACGGTATGATATCGATTCCGTCGTCAATTCAGAAAGCGATACAAAAATCCCCATCCTTTACGCCAGAGTTAGCAGCTAAAAACAAAGAGCAGACCTTGAGCGACAAGCTGACGATCTCCAGTCCCTCTTCTGTGACGGAACACTCATCAAAGAAATTGCTTCAGGTCTTGACTACAAACGAAAAGGTCTGTTATCCGTTTTCCGACAAGTTTTGTCAGGAAACGTCAGAGAGGTTCTGGTCTGCCACAAAGATAGACTCGCAAGGGTTGAGTTTGACCTTATCGACTGGATCGCTCAGCAACAAGATTGCAAATTCGTGCTTCTCAACCCCAGTGACTTGTCTCCAGAACGACAAAAGGTTGAAGATATCCTTGCCATTCTCCACCTCTTCAGTTGCCGAATCGCAGGACTCAGAAAGTACTTTTCTAATCTCAAAGAAGATTCGAGTTGACCCGGAAACCAACCTAGCCAAAATTTGCAGAAAATCGATATCAGCAGCTAGATATTGTGGCAATCAAGCTAGATATAGAAAAACTGGATTAAACAAAGTTATTTTAGATGCTAGTTGGGGGTCTTTGTTTAAGATGATTGGTTCGCTAGCTGCTAAATCTGGTAAACCAGTCATTGCAGTTAATCCTAAGCATTCAAGTCAAGCATGTCCAAATGGCGACATATCGACAAGAAGAACCGTGATGGCGAAAAATTTATGCGTACTAAATGTAACTACACAGAACGCGCTGATAGTAAGACTTCTAGATTAATAACCAAGCGCGTTGGGTTACTATTTTCAACTAAAATAAAAAAGCTACCTGCTCCCGGCGGGAAAGTTATGCCTGTGAAGATATCGTTGCCGTCTGGCAAGGAGTCGAGGAACCATGACTATGAGCAATTGAATATTCAGTTAAGCTTGTTTGATTTAACTCAGTATACAGTTGCTGACAAACGGATATCCAGAAAATATGGCAGAAAATCTGGAGAATACCCGTCTCTTTAGAGCGGGAAGTGTCAAATCTGGCGCGAGCGGCTCATTTCAGATTGTGCCATACTGAGAAACTTCCAGTTATTGCCAGATTTTTCCGGGTTAAATGTATCTGATACACTTGTACCTTACCAAACCCAGCTAAGATCGCGCCTATGGTTCATATCAAGCGCGTCGAACTCACCAACTTCAAATCTTTCGGCAACACGACGGGAATTCCTTTGTTGCCTGGTTTTACCGTGATTTCTGGACCAAATGGATCGGGTAAATCCAATATTCTCGATGCGCTACTGTTTTGTCTCGGACTCGCCAGTTCCAGGGGAATGCGCGCCGAACGCTTACCAGACTTGGTTAACAACAGTCACAACCATCGCGGTACCGTCGAAGCGAGCGTTACCGTTACTTTTGACCTCTCTGACGCGCCAGGAACTTTGGAGGAAGAGCAGGTTAGTGGGGGTGCTCAAGAGCAGGCACCATCGGATCCCCCCCTGCCCCCCCTTGCCAAGGGGGGAGTGCAAAATTCACCATCGGATCCCCCCCTGCCCCCCCTTGCCAAGGGGGGAGTGCAAAATTCACCATCGGATCCCCCCCTGCCCCCCCTTGCCAAGGGGGGAGTGCAAAATCCAAAATCGACCGACTGGAGCATTACCCGCCGCTTGCGCGTCACCCAGCAAGGCAGTTATACCTCGAATTACTATATCAACGGCGAATCCTGCACTTTGACCGAACTCCACGCACAACTAGAACGCCTGCGAATCTATCCTGAAGGTTATAACGTAGTGCTGCAAGGAGATGTCACCAGCATTATCACGATGAACGCCAGGGAACGGCGGGAAATTATTGATGAACTCGCTGGCGTGGCGGCATTTGACCGTAAAATTTCCCAAGCTAAGGAAACCCTCAATACTGTCAAAGAGCAGGAAGACCGCTATCGCATTGTAGAGGCAGAATTAATTGCTCAGCGCGATCGTCTCTCCGCTGACCGCATTAAAGCGGAAAAATACCAAAAACTCCGCGCCGAACTTCAAGATAAAGAACTATGGGAACTCGTCCTCGGGGTGCGCCAGCTGACTCATCAAGTCTGGAACTTACGCGAACAAATTGCAGCAGGCGATCGCCAAAACACCGACCTCACCACACAGCTAACTAACCTCACCGCAGAAATTACATCAAAAACTGTCGAACTCGACCAGTTAAATGCCCGCGTCAAAGCTTTAGGTGAAGAAGAATTATTAGCTTTGCAATCTACTCTCGCCACTCAAGACGCTGAACAGCGTCAACTTCAGCGTCAGCAACGCGAGTTAGATTTATCAATAGTTGCCCTTGAGAATAATATCAAACAAAATCAACTAGAAAGTCAACAACAAGAACAGACTTTAAAACAATTAATAATAGAAAAAGAAACGGTTGAGAACCAACTTGCTGGTTTAATTTCCTGGCGGGATGAAGCGCGGCGGGAACTGGTTGGAAGTAGGGAACAGGCGGATGCGATCGCCGCCGCCAGCGAAGCGTGGGTGCAGCAACAAACCGCCCTCAATCGACAAATTGAAACTTTACTCCAAACTATCGAACCCCAGCGCACCGAACAAGCTCAACTGAGGGAAAGATTCGCTAACTTGTCGCGCCAAATTGAAGAACAAAACCAACTTTTACAATCCTTAGAACCCCAAATAGCTTCCAAACAATCCCTAGGGGTTGATTTTGAATTGCTCCTGCAAGAATCCGAGCAAACAATTCAATCTTTATCTCAAGCTTTAGCTGCCGCCGAACAAGATTTACAAATTCAACAAGATACGCAAAAACGTTTATTACAAGAACAGCGGGAGAAACAACGCCAACTCGATAAACTAGAAGCTCAAACCCAAGCGCAACAAGAAGCATCGGGAACACACGCCGCGCAAGTAATTTTCCAAAGCGGACTAAAGGGAATTTGCGGATTAGTAGCGCAACTTGGTAAAGTCGAACCGCGCTATCAATTAGCATTAGAAATTGCCGCCGGTGCGCGGTTGGGTAATTTAGTGGTAGAAGATGATAGTATCGCCGCCAAAGGAATTGAAATTTTAAAACAGAAGCGCGCGGGGCGGATTACATTCTTACCTTTGAATAAGATTCGCGCCGGGCAATTATCTACAACGGTGGCGCTGCGTTATGCGAATGGATATATAGACTATGCGGTAAATCTAATCGAATGCGAACCGCGCTACCGCGAGATTTTTGCTTACGTATTCGGCAATACCGTTGTGTTTGACAATTTAAATAGCGCCCGTCAAAATTTGGGTCAATATCGCATCGTTACCTTAGAAGGCGAATTGTTAGAAAGTAGCGGCGCGATGACGGGAGGTAGCGTCAACCAGCGTTCCGGATTGCGGTTTGGGATTAGCGATCCGGCAGAGTCGGCGGAAGCGGAAGCGTTGAAAAAGAGATTAGAAGAAATTGAGATCGTTTTAGAACGCTGCGGCGAAATGATTCAGTCTCTGACTGTTAAAACCAAACATCTGAGTCAAGAAGTAAACGAAGCAAAAACAAAACGGCGGGAACAACAATTACACTTTGAACAGTTGCGGAAAGAAATCCAAAGTTTAATCTCCCAGCAGTCGGGGACGCAAAACCTTCTAGCTAAAAATACCTTGGAATTCGCACTTGCTGAGTCACGCCTGCAAATCTTGGATAGCGAATTACCCGCGCAAGAAACACAATTAGCCCAGGTGCGACAATCTCTGGCAGAATTAGAACAATCTCAAACTCCCAGGGAGTGGCAACAAATTCAAGTCATGATTAAAGAACGGGAAGCGGTATTAAATCAGAGGGAACAAACCCTCCGCAACGCGGAAGGGCGAATTAGAGATTTAGCATCGCAGCAGCAGCGATTGCAAGAAAAAATCCAGGAATGTAACCAGCGACTGCAAGAATATCAGCAGCAGCAGATAGGGGTTAATAATCAACTGTCAAGCGTTATGCTGGCGCTATCGACAATAGGCGAACAGATTGGACAAACCAAGGTAGCCTTAACAGAGGTAGAACAGAAACTGGGGGAAGAGAAAGTATTGCGCGATCGCACCGAGAACGAGTTGCGATCGCATCACCTCGCCAAACAACAATTGGAATGGGAATTGCAAAAACTGCAAGAAACCCAAACCACCAGAAAGGAAGAACTCGCCACCTTACAACCGCAACTGCAAGAAAAACAGGCAGAATTACCCGACCCCCTGCCATCCGTCCCCGAACAGGTAAAATTAGACGAATTGCATCAAGAAATCAAAACGCTGCAAAAACGCCTGCACGCAATGGAACCCGTCAACATGCTGGCGTTAGAAGAATACGAACGCACCCAAAAACGCTTAGAAGAACTATCTCAAAAATTATCCACCCTGGAAGCAGAACGCACCGAACTACTACTGCGGATAGAAAATTTTACCACCCTGCGCCTGCGTGCCTTCACTGAAGCATTCGACGCCGTTAACCAAAACTTCCAAACCATTTTCTTAGAATTTTCCGAAGGCGACGGTTTCCTACAACTAGACAACCCTCAAGATCCCTTTGCTGGAGGACTCAACCTCGTTGCCCATCCTAAAGGTAAACCAGTCCAGCGTCTATCATCCATGTCCGGCGGCGAAAAATCAATGACCGCACTCAGCTTTATCTTTGCGCTGCAGCGCTACCGTCCCTCGCCATTTTACGCCTTTGATGAAGTTGATATGTTTTTGGATGGTGCAAACGTCGAACGATTAGCTAGAATGATTGCACAACAGTCACACCAAGCCCAATTTATTGTAGTTAGCCACAAAGGCCCTATGATAAAATCTGCCGAGCGCGTGATTGGTGTTACCCAAGCCAGGGGCGCTTATACCCAAGTCGTGGGCATTAAGTTGCAATCCCCAAACAGCTAAGTGTAACATAACCAGCAAATGGCTTTATTAAGATTGATATAGTTACAGGGTTGAAACCAGGATTCGGGACAAATAATGACTTCTGAACAAATCCGCCAACGCTCAGACATCATGGGAACTCAGGTGATTACCCGCGACACCGGGAAGCGCCTTGGGATCGTGAGTCAAATGTGGGTTGATATAGACAGGCGGGAAGTAGTCGCGCTGGGACTGCGCGAAAACTTACTTGCCATTGGCAGCGTACCACGAGCAATGCTTTTAGAGCGAATTCGTCAAATTGGCGATGTGATATTAGTTGATGATGACAGCGTCTTAGAAGACGATGTAGATGTTGAAGCTTACAGTCCCCTGATTAACAGCGAAGTTATTACCGAAACTGGCGAACTCTTGGGAAGGGTGCGAGGATTTAAATTCAACACCGAAGATGGAAAAGTTACCTCCTTAATTATCGCTTCCTTGGGACTGCCCCAACTTCCCGACCGAATCGGCGGTTTTGAAACCATCAGCACCTACGAGTTACCAATTGAAGAAATCGTCAGCAGCGGCCCGAATCGCCTTATTGTATTTGAAGGGTCTGAAGAGCGCCTAGTTCAATTAACCGTCGGCGTGATCGAGCGTTTGGGACTGGGTAAAGCACCTTGGGAACAAGAAGAAGAGGAAGAAGGCTATCGACCCCGCGCCATCACCAATCCTGCTAATCTACTGAGTAGTGGGGAACCTTTGCGTACACCCGTTGCGCCGATGAAAGCTACCAAACCGGCAGAACCAGAATGGGATGACGACGAGTGGGAAAAACCCGCAGTCGGGCGTCAACCTTTGCAGAAAGCTGCCCAAGCACCCGAACCAAAATACTACGACCAAGATATCGAAGAAGAAGAAAACTGGAGCGAAGCATCGCAACCGCGCGATCGCTACGCTAACCGATCCTATGCCCAATCCGAACCAGATAGCACACCCAAAAAATCCTACCAGGATAATAAGTACGACAACTACGACGTAGAGCAAGACGCCTGGGCGGATGACGAGTCGCCTCAACCTTATAAAGCACCCAAGTTGAACATTCCGGAGAAAACTAAAGCACCAGAATACGAAGAGGAAGATCGGTATTGATTTTCTCAGAAACCCGGTTTTTTCAAAAAACCGGGTTTTTTAATGCCGTCAATTTTTGCCTCTAGACGACTAGCACCAATTATTCTTCAGTAATTTCAATGGCTTTGAGAACTTGTTTGACGGTTTTGGGATGCAATATCTTGCCAGAATGGTAAGGAACTATAACCCTAATGTTTTCTTTAAAATAGATTCGGTGACTGCCCTTACTCCTGATTAAGGCAAAACCAGCATCGAATAAGAGGTTTTCTGCATCCTGTGCGGTCATTCGCGGTAGTTTAGGCAACTTGCACCTCTAAAGTCATCGTCAAGATTTCTTTGCTCAAAAGCGCTTGTTTTTCCTCAGTGGATAAGGTTTCTAGATAAAGTTCAACAGCTTCCTGAATATTGGCAGTCACTTCCTCTAGCGTATCTCCTTGAGTTTGACAGCCTTCTAATCCAGGACAATAGGCATAATAGCCATCTTCGTCTTTTTCAATCACGACGTTAACTTTATAAAACATGCTTCCTTGCTCCTGATTTTATTTCATCATTGCGAGGCAGCGATCGCTGCCTGTTATTTCAACAATAGCAGTAGCGAATTCCCGTGGGTCGGTGGTGCAAGGTATAGAATCAATTTGGGTGTAAGTGAGAGCGATCGCGCAACTACATTTTCGGCTCTTGTACAGAAAAACCCGGTATCGCTACCGGGTTTTAAAGATTCTAGATTTTCCCAAACTGGTGCTAGGAAACCATAGGTATCTGCTTAGCGTAGAAGCGCCTCAGATCAGGTAATAGCTGTTTTTCCCAGCAATTAGCCAACTCTTCTCGCTCAAGGGTGAAAACAGTTGCCTCTCCGTAAGGGTGAGCCACTACAACCAGTGCGCGATTAATATCCAAGTTATAGAAGTCCCTCACAGCTTTAACTTGTCCGGTTACTTGTTTCAGCTTATCGCCGAGATACTCTAACTCAGGGATAAATTCTGTACTGGTTGTCCATTCTATGACGTGAAGTAAGCCATTATACTGACCTAAAAAGTCTAATTTAGCAGCATAAGGCAAACACCCATTCCAAGGCACAACTTGCTCTACTAGGTGAATTTCGCCGATTTTCTCCAACACTGGCTGTACACTTCGCCACTCAGCGTTGACGAGGTTACAGTAGTGGGATTGGTTAGGCTCATTCTTAAGGTGTAGTTCCATGCGCTTATGGAAAGATTTCCCCACTGAACGGTTTTTGTGAGCCAACCACTCAGCTTCTTGCTTATCGTATATCTGCCGCCGGTGTTTTGAAACAGTTGTTGACTTTGGAGGACGGATCGCATTCAGTACTTGACTAAGGGCTGGACGAATTTCTCCGTCGAACTCGTCTCGGTAATAAGACTGTTCACCGGAAACAGGTTGTTGAAGGCAGAAACTCAGCTGCTTGTATTGTTCCGGCTTTTGGTCAAACGGGCTTGGGGGCTGGACTTTCCCAGCCCTGTTATGATACTTTAGAGTCATACTTCAAAAATAATGAAACAACAGTGCTTTGGGGTCGAACCCAAGCACTAATGAACCAGTGGTTTGGCGACTACTGGTTTTTTTCTTGGCACACACCAGCACCTCGAAGGGATACCAATGTTGTTTGGGTCAGCAATTTTTTCAAGTATGCTGAAAATTTTCCTCCTATCACACGCTAATATTCTACTAATAAGATACCTTAGCAAAATTACCTTCGGCAGTCAACAGTAAACAAGTATTTATTTATTTAACCATAAAAGTAATTTATTTGTGGTGATTTACAACCGCTGATGTTTTACAACAGTAGCTATAACTCAAAGTCGGGGAAACTCCCGGCATTGCGATCGCATCAGCGATCGCTGGCCTAGAAACTCTGTGAAAGCACTTCAATAGCGAATCTACATTAAATGCAGATCTCGGCAACTCTTCATGAGGGTTAGCTGTGCTAGCCAATAGAAAGTTTGGAAACAATAGTTCGCACTTTTCCGATGCGGGCGAGATCTCTTTTTCCAATATTGAACAAGTAGAAACAGGTTTACTAGGCAATGCCTAGCTGTTCGGATGTAGCCGAGTACCTGCGCGAACATCAGTTTTGCTAGGCAACGCCTTGCGGGGATAGCGGACGAAGGCGTTGCCTTCTTGAGACGTGAAACTTACCCTAGCGGAATTTTCAGATCTGAAAATGCGGGGATAGCGGACGAAGGCGTTGCCTTGTTCTGTTACATTTCTTTATAGGCAAATATCTGCGTGAACATCAGTTTTACTGGGCAGTGCCTAGAACGTTCTACCCAGGTTCAAGGCTCGACATATAAAACCTTGAACCTATTGCCCCCAAATGATTGTACTAAAGCTGCTCTTGGGTGTATGATTAGTAGATAAGCCTTGAAAAATTAAAAATATCCAACCCAGGCCGGGGGATTTATATCCCTCGGCCTAATTTTTTTAGCCTAGTTGTTTCAACTTTATCAAGGCTCAAGTAAATTACTTGAAAATAGAGACACAAAAACTAACACCAATCCAGAGGGATTTACTTACTCAATTAACATGGATATCTCAGAGCGTAAACTTGATTATTTATTCAATAAAAACATAGCACTGGACTTCCACAACAGTCCACGGGCAGTCCAAAATGCACAGCAAATGAAGCGGTTGGGTCTGTGGGATACTCCAGAAGATAGGGAATTAGTCAGAGAGCATCTTCAACAAGTGGTTCAAACTCCCAACAACGTTTTTGAACGCTTCACCAAAACTTTTATAGACAGGAATGGGACAATAGGAGAGTCAGAAATTGAGGTTCGCGAGTCGCTTCTTGCTGGCGCATCGGGAAAATTTGCTAAAGTGAAAAGCTCCTGGGAAGTTATGCCAGATGGAACTCGCAGATTTGTGAGTGCAGAACTTTACGGCGGATGACTACACCAAGGCTTGTGAAGCGTTATGCTCAGAATATCAACTCGTTGCGCTACACTGCCCTATGAAACTCCGCGAAAAGTTTGATGAACTGGCAATGCTGGAATTGTTTTATGCCGAACCAATCATTGCTAATCCAGCCGATGGTTACTGGTGTTATGAAGTCACAGACTCTTCAGGTATCAGCCTTCGGTTTGGTATGGATGTGATTCAAGAGTCAGTTCAGATTGACCTAAAAATTTCCAATTTATCTGTAGTTACCTTGTCTTTTGAAATGGTTGAAGCCATTGAAATTATTGATGCAGAGAAAGGAACGTTTGCTTTTACAGTAGCGCCTAAAAGTCAAGAAATTAACACCAAAGTCCAAGTAGAACTAAGACCGCAGATTAAAATCGAGGGCGCTACTTTGAGAAGCTACTAAGCTGCTACGCACCTAATTTGAGAGTCAAATTTTCCCTTCTTCTTGTGGGGTGGGCATCTTGCCCGCCTCTTTATTGGATTTAAATGCGTAGCAGCTTACCTGTAGCAATTGGTTCTATTTATTCTAAACTTAATCCCTGCGATCGCTTGGGGCAATTACCTTACCATATAAATCAAGCAAATGCACGAAGCGATCGCACAACAGAAAAAACATGCGATCGCTTTAGATTGTTACTCTACCCAATAGCGAGTCAAAATCCGAATCACCTCACCCTTCACCGGCGAAGGTAATGGCGGACTCCATTCGCTCACCTGTGCAAAACGCACTACGTACAGTTGATTAACAACGTTTTCTACACCTTTAGGAACGCCGCAAGCAAGCAAGCGGATCGGGTGTTTACCAGGTAGATCGAGAATGCTTTCCCGCAGCAGTTCCGGCACTGACTTCGGAGTTGATATCATAGAGCTTCGTCCTGAATATAGGATTCCCAGCCCCCACCGTTCGTGATTGGCATCACTTACGGTGGGGGTTTGGTTTTGCTGTGGAATTATGGTAACATGGAAATATGGAAAATTAAACAAATGCAGTCATGTCTTTATGTAAAAATTTGGGCATGGCTAAAGAAACTACTATGCACGTTGTTATCCCCGCAGAGTTGAAAAAAGAGTTCAAGTCCACTTGCGTACTCGAGGGGGTAAACATGAGTCAGGTTGTATGCGAACTGATCGAAGAGTGGCTCGATAAACGCAAAGCAAAAACAGATCGATCAAATGAACCTAGAAACAGTTGACCCTCTCACCCTCCCATCGCTACCGCTGGCTACCCGTGCTGAACTGCCAAACTGTCCGGCGATCTACTTTGTCTTGAACGGTGACGCGGTTCTGTACATTGGCAGAACTAGCAACCTTTATCAGCGCTGGATAGCAGATCACCGCTGGCATCAATTAAAGGTAATGAGTGGCGATATTCGTATCGCTTGGTTGGAATGCGGGGACGCCAGTTTGCTGTCTGAGATTGAAACAGCGTTGATTAAGCACATTCAACCATGTCTTAACCAGACAAAGGTTGAATGTGAAGGCATCAGCATTAAAACTAAAACAATGGTTTATATGCCACCAGAACTAAGGGAAGCCTTAGAGCGGATGGCAGCAAAGGAAAACAGATCGCTCTCAAACTTGATAGTTACGCTGCTACAGCGTGCTGTGGAGGAGCAGAAAGGTAATGAATCTGGCAAAGATTGACCTTCTTACCTTGCCTTCACTGCCACTAGCCAACCGCTCTGAACTGCCAAAATGTCCAGCCATCTATTTTGTCTTGAAAGGTCAGACGGTTTTGTACATCGGCAGGACTAGCAACTTGCAGCAGCGATGGTTTGGTCATCATCGGTGGCATCAGTTGGAGGCAATGAGTGGCGATATTCGTATAGCTTGGTTGCAATGCAGTGACGCCAGTTTGCTGTCGGGCGTTGAAAGGGCGTTGATTGAACACTTTAAACCACCTTTTAACCAGACAAAGGTTGAGGGTGGACTGGGATTTTTGCACGTAAAGATTGATGACGATATAAAGCGCCGCTTCAAAACTGCCTGTGTCGCAAGGGATAGGCAGATGGGAGAGGTTGTAACCGAACTGATCGGCGAATGGTTACAGAAAGTAGAAGGTAACCAAACTAATCAAGGCCAGACTAGCGAAGAACAGAAACCCCGGTATGAGGCAAAAGAATGAAGCAGCAAAGATGACTAAAGAAACTACAATGCACGTTGTTATCCCCACAGACTTGAAAAAAGAATTCAAGTCCTGTTGCGTACTCGAAGGGGTCAACATGAGTCAGGTTGTATGCGAACTGATCGAAGAGTGGCTCGATAAGCGCAAAGCAAAAACAGATAAATCAAATGAACCTAGTAACAGTTGACCCTCTCTTTTCATGCTCACATAGCTACCACTGGCTACCCCTGCTGAATTGCCCACCTATTTGGAATAATTGAGATAAAAAACTTGCCTGCTAAGCACCTAAAGCGCATCACGACCTACGTAGAGCCGGAAGTTTACGAGATCATTGCTAATCGAGCTGCTCAGGAAAATCGCACGATTAGTAATATGGCGGCGACAATGCTAGCTCAAGCAGCGTACATCGGAACAGGTAAACATCCTGGGGAACCACAACAGAAACCCCAGCAGGAGGCAGAACCTTGAATTGAAGCGCGCGATCGCGTAGCTATCCCTTGGCATATCGCTTTCCGTAGCAATTCTTACTGCCTTCTCAGCTACAGGATTTTATGCTGATAGGGTAGAGGCTAAACAAGTCTATGAAAATCGCATCTATAGATCGGGAATTAATCGAAGGCACCGATGAGGTGATGACCAGAGTCGTGATGACGGAAGTTGCCAGTCAATGTATCTT
>NZ_JBHFNP010000057.1:0-121371 GCF_041929235.1 Microseira sp. BLCC-F43 | reverse complement strand
TTTCGTGAGGCCCGGTAGGTGACCTATCAACTAATTCTCCGTCAGCGAGTTCATAGCGGGGATTGTCACGATATTGCTCCAAAAATGTTTCAAAACTTAGGAGCTTTTGCGCGGCGTAAGCCATTGGGAAACTCTCAAATTATCTGTGAATATATTAAACTTATCCAAGCTGTAAATTCAGTTGCGATCGCTTTAATATTAGCATATATTTTTACTTTTAAAAACAATAGCTATCTGCTACTTAAGACAAAAACTACCTGACAAATGCCAGGTAGTTTTTCCTTACTTCTCTGCCCAAGAGTGACAAATTAAACTTGATTTTGGCTCACCCTCATCCACCGGAATACAATGGATAAATTGCCTCATAGCAGAACGCATAGAACTTTGGATTGCAGCAGCCACATCTAGGGCATAATCGGAATTAGCTCGCGCATCCACTTCATCATGCGCCATATTCCCAATGTGCGCTTGCCAACAAGGGTGTTGGTCAAAGACCCAGATAATATTGCCCAAAGCCATCTTAATAATATCAGCTTCCGCCATTGTCCAGTAAGCTGCTGTCGCGTCTTTCCCAGTTACCCCAAGTAACTTACCCTCTCCAACGAGTTGAGGATACTTAGGAAGAAACACACCACGCCCTGTTAAACTACGCACATAGCCTAATCCAAACTTTGTGCGTTGGCAAATTTCTGATATCCCCAAAACAGGTTTCCAAAATCCCAGGTGAATAAGCTGTTGGTAAATGCGTTCTCGCTCTGGTGGCAAAAATCCTAAATCAATCAGCAGCACCTTAACACCGCACTTAATTGGAATTGCTATAGAAAGCAACCGAATTTATTGACTTTTTCCAATATTAGAGTATATTTGGAAAATAGGTACTATCTAGAATAACAATATTGGTATAATTTGACTGGTTGATGAGGGATTCGATTGTTCTTTTTGAGCTACTTTATCTTTCATTGATTTTCACGGAAATCGTTCTCAGCGTGTGGGTGCATTGATAATTAGGGCTAGTGCCGAGCGAGTGGGAATTGACCTGAAGGTTAGCCCCTATTGGCTCCGTCATTGTTATGAAACCCATGCAGGAGATCCCAGGGTGCGTTTGCACCTAAGCCAACGACGCTGGGTCATGCCTCGCTGACCACCACGAGCCGATATCTTGACGCTCGACCCAAGGACAACTCGGCGATGCACCGGGCGGTTTGATGGACACCTATAGCTGACGCCAAAGACGGACACGGCAACGGTTCCTTAAAGCGGTTGGTCTCAACCCGAAAAATTGATCGTAATTATTGGGAATTTTCTGGGAATCCTAGTACCAGGTTCCTGCTTTACCTTCGACTAACTCTGTAATTTTCCGCAAACTGGAGTGCTTTTGCCATAATGACCCAAGTCCCATCTCAATCTAAAAACCTGGAAGCTCATGTGAATTGTCTACTGCGGCTGTTAGATAAGGAGCCATCTTTGAGAGGGCAGCACGATACTGCCGCAATTAAGACTTCCCGTGATAAGGCAATTGACCCCAGGTTCGAGATTGTCTTTGCGGGGACTTACAGTGCTGGTAAGTCGATGCTGATAAATGCCTTATTAGGGCAAGACTTACTATACAGTAATACCCGTCATGCTACTGGCATCGAATGTTACATTGAGTATGCCAAGTCACCAGAAGAAGAACGAGACGTTCTCACGTTTCTTAGCGTATCGGAAATTCAGGAAGAGGTGAAGGACAGGTGTAAAGCCTTGAAACTGAAGCCAATTGACATTACTAAAGAGGGGGCAATTGAACAGCTTTTGCAAGAATGCCAACAAATCATTGACCAGGAGGGCGGGACAAAAAACACCGAGAAAGCAGAAGAAGCCAATGGATTAAAAGAATTACTGGATGGATTTAAGGCTAACCGCAAGTACATAGATCAATCTGAAAATCGTACTTATGAGATGGAGGAGTTAGGTCTTTCATCCAAAGATTCACATAATTACGCTCGTCGCGGAAGCAGTAGTGCTGTTCTCAAACGCATTGATTACTATCGTCATCATAAGTTGTTGGAGGATGGTAACGTTCTAGTTGACTTACCAGGGATTGATGCGCCTGTGCAAAGAGATGCACAATTGACCTATCGCAAAGTCGAAGACACTAATACCTCTGCGGTTGTCTGTGTCATGAAGGCCGATCAACAAGGGGAAACAGAAACAGCAGAGAAAAGGCTAATACAGGTAATGCGGGAAAACCCTGGAATTCGGGATCGCGTGTTTTATGTATTTAACCTTATTGATAAAACCTGGCGTAATCCCAAACTCGAACAAGACCTATCTGACCTGATTAGCACAAATTTTAATGATACACCCAGGGGAATTTATAAAACTAGCGCTTTGCTGGGTTTCTGGGCTTGTCAGATCAAAAATACAAGTGCAAGCGATCGCTGGGGACTAGATTCTATATTGGCTGATGAAACTGTAAAAAACTCAGATGGGGTTGAGGGAATTCCTCTATTTGTGAGGGAGTTTCTTGACTACTGCGATTCCGATAAGCTACCCGTTGATACATTCTCAGATATTGTATTACGTAAAAACAAAAGCAAAAACGAAAACTATTTAGAAGCTCTCAATAAGTATGGAACTACCATTATTGACCAGTTGCTTCTTGATAGTGGTATTCAGGAATTTAGTAATGCTATTACCCGCTACCTGACCGAGGAAAAGCGACCAGAATTATTTGCCAACCTAGCTAGCGATATTAGCGAACTCTGTAACGACTTGTGTAAATCTTACTTAGAACATCGCAGTCAGTGGAAAAATAAACCTGCAAATATTGCAGAAATAACAGAACGGGATTTGGCACAGCTCGAGAAAGAAGTATGGGAGATTGGTGAAGCCTTTTATAGACAAATAGAAGAAGAGATTCAATTATTGGTGATGGATACCTGCGAAGATTTTCAGCAAGATTTCAACAATCTTCACCAAAAGATGCAAGATAATCTCACCGATTTGATAGAAAAGTTTTCTATATTAGATGCCTTCGCTAATACCTGCCGCAATCATCGTCATGTCACAGCGCCATTAGTAGCCGTTTTGGGACAAGCCTTCTATGACATTGCCAATGGATTAGAGAATGTTCTGGTTAAGGAATCAGAAACTTTGATTGCTAGTTTTTTCCAACGCTTGATTAAGCGAGTACGCAAGCAAAAATACTACCGTCAAATTTGTAATTTGTTGTTAGGTGATGATTGTAAAATTGTACAATAGTTACAGGATATAGAAAAAATCATCATCGAGGGAGTGAAGGTTTTGGCGAGTGCAGAATGTGTATTCTATATCATAGAAAGCCCAGAGCTTTATGATTACGAAGATAGCGTTTGGCTCTATCAGTTCCGTGAAACTTTGCAAGAAGCATCTAACAGCCGAGATGTCAAACGCATGGTGGAAGCAGAAGAATCTATACGTCAACTGCTAGAGATTGATTTTCAATCTAAATTTAAACAAACAATAGAAGTTAGTTTTGGGTCAAAAATAATCAAAATGCTGAATAAATATCTGTTGTCAATGGCTGAAAATAAACGGCAATTGATTTGGCAGCAGTCCGCTCGCGCTCGCGACAACAAACGGCAAACGATAGAAAAAGAGGCTGAAGCGAAAATCGACGAGCGTAAGCGGAAGTTGGGAGAAGTTGAGCTAAAAATTGCCGAATATAACCAAGCAGTTGAAGGTATCAATAGCTACTTAGAGGCAATGAAATTAGATGACTGTAAGCTGCCCAAGATACTTGAAGATAATTCGAGTATCACTCCATTTTTCACTGACGTAAATTCTGTAGAGTCAAATAACATCCCACCAGAATCGGCTTCCAGTTTGGACTCAGAAAATGATTCGAGTGCTACACAAAGTTATAGTGAGACAAATCCTGTAGAGTCAGATGACAGCCCAAAACCTGGAGTGAGTCCCGATCCGCTACTGCGACCTAATTACCCGGCGGCTCAATCCGAAAGTTCCAAAAAATTAGAGAGGGGACAACTTGTGGAAGCCCAAATAACAGGGTTCCAGCCCTATGGTGTATTTGTTGATGTAAAAGGTACTAAAGGCTTACTCCATATCAGTAATGTGAGCCAAGGCCATATTGAATCTCTTGAAGACCTGTTTGAAATTGGTCAGTTGATCAAGGCGCTGATTGTTAACCCGGATGATGGTAAGATTGGAATGTCTCTGTCTACTAAGGTTTTGGAAAATTATAAGGGGGAGATCCTGGAAAATATGGAGCAAGTGATGGCTAATGCAGAGGAGCGTGCCAAGGGAGCGCGTAGAAAACTGCCCAAGTCATAACCATTTGTGCGGTGTATTGGCAATATTCTCCTACAGAACGAGCCTGGAAGTGTGTGATTTTATAATCTCTACTAAAAATGTATTTGAAGAGAAAAACTCCGCGAATTTTAATTCCACCAAAGGTGAGGAAACTTGTTTTTGATCGCGATGGAAATTGCTGCAAAAGCTGCGGCAAGACTGACCAAGAGACTAATCTTACGATCGATCACATCATTCCCTTAGCTCTTGGAGGCTCAAATGACATCAGCAATCTGCAAACCCTTTGCCTCGATTGCAATAGGCGAAAAAAAGACCGCCTTGACCCCCGGTTCAAGCGTCGATTCAGCAGATGAAAATGTACGTAAATCTAATTAGGTATTCCAAAATCATTAAATGATTTTTCAATCTGTTCCATAGCCAGAGATTCGCAATCACTGTCTAATCCTTGTTTTTCGTGTCTACACTTTAACTGAGAGATCCGTTGATATTCAACCTTCAATCTAGATACACAATTCTTGAAAATAACTTCATTTATAACAACTTCTCGATTCAGGTTCATTGCATTTGAATAGCCCTCAATCCAATAGGAGCGAATCGTTATTAACGCTAGCTGTATATCTCCACGATCATCCTGTTTCAGAGAACAGATATAATCAAAAAACTGATTAACCCGATTCAGGTATAAAACAATTCCTCCCGCAATGTCTAGAGCGTAAATTTCTGTTTTATTCAGGAGGTTTCGGTAATCGAATTCCATCTCTGGCTTACATTTTTCGCAATAATTTTTGACTGATTCAAGACTTGCTGTATTGTTGTTTACGGACATGAGCTTCCCTTCAATCGTAAATAGACGATTCACCTGGTTATCGATAATAGTAGTCAGGAAAGTTGCTATCTTCTTCTGTTCCTGTTTCCTCCCGCTTCTTGCGAGTAACCACTGGGAAGATATTGTAATCAAGCTACCAGCTATAGTAAATGCTAACCTATCTTTAAATAGCAGGATATATAAGAATACAAGAACAACTATTAAAATAATCAATTCCCGAAGCATAACAACAAACTTTTCAATATCAATATTCCCAATCATTGCTCAATCTCCAATTGCTTTATAACATATTTTAACTAATCCGCAAGGAATCTGCCAAGAAAAAGCGATCGCTTCATAACTGACATCCCACTTGGCATAAAATTCACGGGGTGTCATTCCCAACTGGCATTGGCTATAAAGCCAGATCAAATTATGTTCTCTATCTGTCAAAGTCCGGGGTTTCTTCATTATCAAATTTCTCCAATTCTTCTTCCCAAGCCGTATCAAATTGACACCAGGCTGCACTTTTTGAATTGGGAGCGAGCCAAATCAAGTAACACCACATCCAACAGCGTTGATGGGGTTCGTAGTTGTAAAAATTACCGATAACTTTCCCCCAATCTGCTTCTTCGTCAACGGAAATCCAGCGCAACTTATCGCCGTAATTAAAGCGCGGTGGATTTGCCTCCTCAAACGCGGGAAACTTAATTGATGGGAGTAAGTAATTAACTTATCTTAAGAGTAACTTTGAAATCAAATCTCCGGTTTTTTTCATAAGATTAGGTGGAGCATTGATTATTTCCACTTTTTTGCTTAAATCCTTCGACAAAAGCGCGTCATCGCCAAACAGTTTCTAAGTTTTTATACTTTTGTGGTCAAGCAGATACCATTGATTTTTTTAGCACCCACCAAGTGGATATCCAAATGCTGGTATGAGATATAATGATAGAGTTAAGCAAGATTTCATCCAAGAAATTTGAGTATGAACTCGGTTATAACAACCACGCTCGCAGAGTTTCTTTCTCAACCTAATATAGAAGCTTCCCCAGCCTGGGAATTAATCAACGGGGGTACAATTCAAAAACCAATGCCAACCCTGTTTCACTCGCGCCTACAGCGCAATCTGGTTAACTACATAAACCTTCATACTGAAAGGTTTGAAGCGGTGCAAGAGTTACGCTGTATCGTACCTCCCTTCTCGCCAGTACCAGATATTTCTGTCGTATTGCGCTCGCGCCTTCCCCAAGAAGATGGGCCTTTGAATGGAGCGCCAGATTGGTTAATTGAGATTCGTTCCCCCGATCAAAGTACCCTAGATTTACAAAATAAGATTCTTCATTGCCTCAGCAATGGGATGCAACTTGCTTGGTTGATCGATATAACTCGCCAACAGATTTGGGTTTGGCAAGGAGATGACCTGCCAAGTATCTATTCAGGAGAAGATATTTTGCCAACTTTGGGCGAGTTACCAGATCTGACAGTTAATGCAGTCATAGATATGACTCGCAGGCAATAAAAACCTTACGCTACCGACACAACCGGGCATGATATGATATCAAGTCCGGTTGCACGGGACTTGTATAGTAAGAGTGCGATCGCTCGCAATAACAGCAGCATGTTAAGTAAAGCGAAGATGCTTGCCTCTTGGCATTAGTTTGGCAATCAAACGACCGTTATTATCATGAATTTCTCCCGTATTAGAAGCAATCGCATCTTCTCTGATTTGCTCAGTATCCAGTGTTGGCACAAGTTTCACATAACAACGAGGAAATTCTTCAGCTTTTAGTTCTGGGTTAATCCATACTTGAGGTTTTCCACCATTATTACAAAGAGATACTTTGCTCAGTTTTCCCTCTAGCTTGCGTCCTCGTTCACCTAACTGTTCTACACGGCGTTCCATGAATCCTAGAAGCTTGTCTGTGAGCCATGCGATCGCCGCTGTATCATGTTTGGCTAAATCTGCAATGCGTTTAGCTTCTGATTGTCGGAAGTCGCGATTAGCTTTGAGCCAATTAATGCGCGCAACATACCCATCAATCTTTTTCTCGATCTTAGGTTCCAACTCCTCAAAAACTGCTTCGGCTGCTGCTTTATCTTTTGGGCTTTCCGAACCCAAATATTGAGTTATAAGTTACAATTGTTGCTCTAACTCATCGAGGGTTTCTCTGACTGTTTGAATTGGCGTAGTTGTCATAGTGAATAGCTATTTTCCTTTGCGATTGTTGGACGAAGCCAGCACAGGTTTTTCAGAATCTTCTGAAGCAGGGAGAGTAGGGGCGCTGCCATTGATAGCAGCCTCTATTACATCAGCACCCGATTCTTTAGCTAGCATAGCTAGCCATATTTCTACTTGTGCATCGGTGAGATTTGGAGTAGTACGACGAATTTCTTGGGATTTTATTAATTTCCACACAGCTAAAGCTTCATTAGGTGGAGCTTGCTGGATTGCTTGTCGGATGGAACGAATCAGTTTCTCAGTAGCACGACGCAGTTTAGTTTCGTTATCGGTAGAACGCATGGCAGAAATGTATTTTGATTCACTTTTGGTTGGCGCGTCAGCGCTGGATGAAGAAAAATTTGGTGGTAACAAGGCTGTATATAACACAACCTTGTTAACTTGGAATATGGAAAATCAACAAACAACTTATGGTTGTTGGTTTAGTTGTAATAAAATTAGTTCCGTCGGACATTGCCAGATTTTGCATTCCCAAGCATACTGGGATAGCCGTTGGCTTTCTCTGACTATCGCCGCCGATACTTGCGAGCGGTGTTGTACCATAAATTGGTCTGCTTTCTCTTTGGAATCAAAGCCGAAGTACGATGTTTTCCTATTTCCTTTTGGGTCGGTGATAGTGGCGATAGATTTGGAGACAATATTGAGATGCCAGCCATCTCCTAGAGGAACCTTTTGGCAGGTGATTTTAGTCAAGGAAGTCATGGTTCGTCTGCAATCTAATATTTCTACTTCGGGAACGGATGCGATCGCGATCTTGTAGATTGGGTTGAGGCAACAAAACCCAACATTATCGCCAGCTCAAAGTTTCATAAAACGGTAAAATGGAGAAAGCTTAGCTAAAGGTAGCGGTGATGACATTGCGATCAATTACTCTGATGCTGCCGAATGAGCTGATAACCCAGCTTCAGCAGTTGGTGACGGATAGCCCTGATGCGCTGCACCAATTTGTCATTCAGGCGATCGAACACGAACTTCAGCGCCGTCAGCGCGTCAGCCGCCAGCAAGCATTCTGGGCTAAGGTGGAAACCATTCGGGCGCAGATGACGACAGAGGGGATTGAGGTGAACCCGGACGAGATTTGGGGAAATGTGCGCGATCGCTCTCCGGGTCGTGAGGTTGTATTGTGAGTCGATACCTAATCGATACCAACGTTCTGTCTGAACCCCTCAGACCTCTGCCTCATCCCTTAACGATTGAGCGGTTGCGGCTGCATACTGATGAAATCGCCATTGCTTCAGTGACGTGGCATGAAATCCGTTATGGGTGTCTGCGCTTGCCAGTCTCTCGAAGACGCGAACAGATCGAACAGTATCTCCTGGAAGTGCAAGCCACATTCCCGATTTTGCCCTATGATGCAGCAGCCGCAGAGTGGCACGCCTCAGAACGATCGCGTCTTACGGCTTTGGGTCAGCCACCAGCGTATGCAGATGGACAGATTGCAGCGATCGCGCGTACCAACGATTTAATTTTAGTGACTCACAATGTCTCTGATTTTGCAGGGTTCCAAGACTTGCAGATTGAGGATTGGTTTGTTTAACGACCGTGAAAAGCGTGGGCGACTTCATTGCAATCAAATTTCAACTTCTGGAATTGAATCGATATAGTCTTTCAACGAGATTTTTCCCCGTAAAAGTTGGAGCGTAGAATCGTTAAGGTTAGTATCGATTGCTTTGGTTGCTTGGAAAAGTTTGGAAATAGTTTGAGCCAGTCGGCTCTTAAATGCGCGATAGCACGAGCTATTGTAGTGTAGGGAAACCTTAATGGGGTCAGATATCTCATTGAGAAACCAATAGGTTAATCTAATTTGCTCCGGTAGATAGGAATCAGTTTGTGTAATTAGAAACAAATCGAGTTGAGTTCTCCAGTCTGCGGCGATTGTTTCCAAGTTCGGCATAGGTCGTGCCGTCCAGTTAACAATCTCAGCTTGCTCGTAACGATAGATAATCAGGTCAAAATTCGACTGGAGAACAACATTTTCAAAGGTACATTCACAACAATAGTTGAACGCTTTCCAGGTGTTAGGTTCTTCAGTCCATATTTCTGGAGCTAAGGATTTGAGTTGGGAGAACCATTGCGCTAGCGTTTTATTGCTTTCCAAAAGTTCCGCAATGGGTAAACCCATTAAGGACTGCTGCATCACTAGATGAAATTGTTCTCCCAAATGTCGAGATTGAATCATCTCCTTTGTGTCAATTTCGTGAATCAATCCAGGATTTTCAAGGCGTGACAAGTCTTCTGCATTGAGAACCATTGCTAGGTTTTGTAGCGTATTAGGAAGGGTAACAGTGGAAATGAGTTGCACATAGCCCCAGAGCGGCTATGTTTTAACTGCCAGGTTTCAAGCGGCAAAGTTTGTCAAACAAAGCAGTAGGAAGACAATCAATATCAGAGGTTTGCGGGACATAAATTAAGACAGTTAAAGTCAGCTGACTGCTACTCAAGCTTTTCAACAAACTTCTAACTGTCCGATACTCTACTTTTTGAGAAAAATCCAGATAAAGTATTAAGGTTGACGCCACCGAACTAAAAATTTGTTCGAGCCAGACTTCGTTGGTTGTTTGTAAGGAAAAACGCGGATAATTGCCATTCCATACAGGTCTTTTAAAACAATTGGCGAGGGTTTGGATACTCACCTGCTTTTTTGGTAGATTCTTGAAGAACTCTGGGTGATTGGTAGCACAGCCGATCTCCAACGAGGTGAGCAAGTGGCTGGACTTTCTGCACCACTTCCGGTTTGTACGGGGACAGCGCGGTGTCAAGGTTCAGGCACGGCAACGTACATTTGATCCATCTACTGGGCAGCACCAGTACATCGACTTTTTCCCGGAACCTGCGAAATTTGGGGTTGAACATCCTGAAGGAATCGGCTTATTTGACAAGTTACTAGCTGCTTTGCTCAACACTGGAGCAACGAAGGGAGATTTGCAACCGTGGTGGCAAGAAGTCTTTGTGCCAGGACAAATGCTCCCATTTACGGCAATATTTACAGACGGCTTGCCGGAAGACAAGCAGCTTCACTTGCTGTACAAACTTCGTAATTTCTTCAACACCGCTCAAGGCAATCACCCGGCATCGTGTGATTTACAACCCGATCATTCTGCTTTGTTGCCTTATGTCGAAAAACAGTGGTTTTTGATGTCGTTGGAAGGCGGTGCTTTCCTCGCTGGGGATGCTCGCAAGACCGATTTCTTTCGCCAAACTCTTCCCCATCATCTACGAAATGAATATTTTCTGCTGTTTCTGTTAGCACTGCATCAACGGTTTACCTTGATGATGCTGTCTGAAAAAGTCACCCATAATTGGGTTATTGCTGACAAAACTAACTGCGACAAAGAGCGAGAAAAAGTTTTTCAAGAAATCCGCGACCAGTTGCTTTTGTTCACCGCAAGGGGTTATTTTGCCCAAACCATGCAACGGGAACACCATCACCGCTGCTATCTCAAGTGGCAAGAGGTGTTTCAGGTAGAGCGGTTGTACCAAGAAGTCAGCGATGAAGTGCGAGAAATGCACGAATACTCGATGATGCGGCAGAGTCAACGGGTTGAAGAACGCATCAACCTGGTGGGTGCTTTTATTGGGATTCCTGCGTTAATTATCGGGTTTCTTGGTATAAATTTGCAGGGCATTACATCGGACGATGGCATGGCATTGTGGCTGGCACTGCTAATAGGACTGGGTGGAGGAATCGGACTGAGTTTGCTGGTTTGGCGGTGGTTGAATAAATCATGATTGATTTCAGTTGTAATTGAGAGTAAGCAGTTGATTTTAACCGCTCAATTTTATGACTCATTTAATTTGGCAATTCTTAGGAAACAGCGACATTTTAGTCAGCGATAGTGGGGGTACAGTTAGTGGATATCAAAAACTACAAAGTTGCTATTCAGAACAGGATATCCAAGACCAAGCTAAATGGAATGACGAAGATTTTAGCAATCAGTCTATAACCGTCAGTTTTCCATTGATAGAAAAACTAATTCATCAACTTGAAAATCAGCAAAAAATACCCAAAAACGATTTGTTATTCGCTTTTGTATTAACCAGTCAGGTCAAGTGGATGACAGCACGAAGTGAAACCGGAGAAGGATGGAATAATGTTGTTGCACTGGATGGGATTTGGTGGGAAAATATCTTATCACCGTGGCTGAAACAACAAAATATAAATTATTCTTTTATTACCCTTGATGTAGATCCGGATATCCGCAATGGGGCTGCTGATTGGGAAGGAATGGCAGCCGAAGTAGATGTTTTATTTGATAACCTTGTTAAAGTTGAAAATCAGCTAGTTTATTTTCAACCCCAAGAATTAGATAAAATTCAAATCTATAAAATTATTTGGCAGCACAGCAGCGGCACGCCAGCTTTAAGTAGCGCCATGTATCTTTGGGGCATCGAACAAAAACTAGCGGGAGTCAATGTTGAATTTGTTTATATTTCCGACCAAGAGGATGACTGTTCGCCTCATTCGAGCGATCGCTGGCAATGGCGATTAAAAGTGCCTCAAATTCGCGAACTCCTGAGTATTCAAGATTTTAGTGGGGCTTTGAGATTGTTAGATGAGGGGCATCCCAAGTATCAAGAATTAGCCAATTCTCTCTCTGATCTAGACAAATCAGTTTCTCTGAACCTTGAGGGACAAAACTTGGAAGGCAGAGATAGTATTATTGAACGCATTGGTATTGCGCTTTGGAGTGAAAAAGCTTTCCGCGATCGCAGTCAATGGATGCACTGGTATCTCAGAATCGCTGGGGCTTTTGAACTGGCTTTACTTCTGTTATTAGAAACGCAAGGAAATAACGATTATCAATGGCAGGGGCGGAAACTGATTTTTAGGAATGATAAGAAGAAGGGAGAAGTTGCGCGGTGCGGTATCAGTTTTATTGTGGATAAACTCTTAACGCAAGGGGTTTTGAATTATAAAGGTTACAATGACTCTTTGACTCACTTTGTTGCCAATTCGATTACTACCGAACCTCAATCCAAATGGGACGAATTTAAGAAATTTTATCTTCAGCATTGGGGACTGGAAACAATACCCAAAGAACAGTTGGGATTTAATTCATTAATAAATCGACTTTATCACAGTTTAATAGGAGATAGCATTGACAAACTTTTAGATCTAAAAACCCAAGAACTTAACAACCAAGTGACTGATGAAAACCATCCCTCACAAATAGCGATTAAATGGCTGGAATATATTATCCATTTAGCCGAGTTTCCGCTCAAGTCAATGCTAGTTCGCAAGCTTACCGCGATCGCGTCTCAGAAGTCGTACAAAACCTCTCATGAACCTTAAAGACTGGTTATCGAAACAAAGCCAACTGTATCTCAACCAAACTTTACCTGATGATACTCCTACAAAGTCGATTCATCCTGTCAGTGGTGAATGGCAGAATTCTCCATCCATGAATAGTAAATTCTGGTGGGGAGGTGGAGCAAGCGAGGAAGCGTGCAAACAAATTGAATTGGGTGAGAATGCTGCCGATCTAACTCAGGTTGCTGTAATAACTTTTGGCCCAGTACAAACCTTTTTAGGCGGCGGACAACGACTGAGGGATTGGGCGGTGGCATCTTGGTTATGTCATTACCTTTCAGCGGTTTTAATTTATCGCTGGGAAGAAGCAGGCGGTAAAGTTTTACTGCCATTGCATCAAAGTTCAGAATTAATCAATTGGTTGTGGGGAACTACGTCAGGAACGGAGAAATTTTGGCAGGCAGAACTGCCCAATGTGGTAACAGGATTGTATCCCGATGAACCCGATTGGCTGCAACGGCGGGAAGCTGTCATTAAGGATGAATGGCAGCGATTTTTGGCAGCATTGGAAGATTCTGCTATTGACCAAGACCCTCGATTATTAAACGGTCAAGGATGGCGCGTAATTCATTTAGACCATCAATATCTGTGGTCAGTTTATGCTGAATCAACATCGATCAACATGGCAACAGTTAGTGAAGATATTGATAAGTTGCACAAACGGATTGAATCGCGCAAGATTGGTCGCCAATGGCAAGGAACTTGGTGGGGAGGACGTACCAGTCCTAGGGATGGTTGTTTATCAATTTGGCATCCTGGTTTGCGACTGATTTATCAAGGGGGAACTTGGGGATTGCCCGATGACCAGATTAAGTCTTGGTGGGAGAGGGCGACTCAAGAAAGTAAGTTTCAAGGCTTATTTTCTCAAAGCGATCGCCTCAACAGTATCGAGTTAGTTAAGCGCTTAGCTTCCGTTCCAGAAATTATCGAACCAACGTTAGAACGATTGTGGGATAAAACCCCGCCGAATTGCCCTTGGGAACGATTTCCAGATCGCACCGCTGCTGCTGCTGCTTGGGTGACATCACAAATGCAAGAAAATCCAGATTTGCACGCACATTTGCGAAATCAATGGAATCAGAAATTGACGAATTTGGAAAAAGACTACTTTTCTCGAGCCAAGAAAAAGTCAAAATGGGGAATGCCACTTGCAGATCAAGCCGGGTTTCACCCATCACGGCAAGGTAATTTTTGCTGGCGGGGACGATTTTTTATTGTTAGGGCCTTTGACTGAAGCGATTTCTTTGACTACCAATTTACATCGACTTTGGACTGGAGAAGCTTCACCTTTAACTCAACCTCTAGAACCTGCTGTTGATGGGTGGGTGCAATACAATTCGCAAATTTACCCCGTGCCTGGGAAAAAAATGAATTTTAGCTTAGGCGTTGTAATTGCCCAACGACGAGTTCCCCAATCTCTCTGGCATCGCGGGTTAAATCAGGCGTATAAAGAAGCCAAAAATCAAGGGCGGAATCGGGTTTGTATCAAAGTTTTATTCAACAGCGGACAGTCTTTAGAGTGGGTGTGTCCTTGGCCTTTGTGGAATATGTTAATGTTCGTTGAACCTACAACCGTTGCTCAAACAGAATTGAATCGCTGGGAAAAATTACTTTCTTATTTAGAAAGTTCCCGCTTGCAGAATGTTTCTATCTTTACAGTTGGAGAATTGATTGAGACGTTGTGGGCAAGCGTAGGAATTCCTTTGAAATGGAATGACGTAATCGTGTGGAGAAGAGACTTTAACAAAGAAATTGAAAATTGGCAGTGGTGGATTAATTGGATTAGCCTGAGAGCATTTTTGGCTAGGCAAGATCGAGAACGTCAAAAATGGTTGCAATTAGTAACGGGAGGCAAGCGATGACTGGATGGTATACGATCGCGCCAGCAGGTGCGATCGCAATTGGCAACTTAACGCCAGTTGGTCAAAATAGCGGACAAGTGGGCTGTCGCTGGCCTCCGAACGGGCATCAGCTAGCGGCTTGTTTAAATTTACCCAAAGACTGCCAATTATGGGGGCCATTTTGGTATTCAGGGCGGGAAATGTACGTCACCTTACCCCTCCCGGTTTATTGCTTGGAATCTAAAACTCTTGAGTTACCTCAAGAGATTTTTCGGATGCAATGGCGAGACGAACAATGGCAGGTGCGACCAGAACATCAAGCTCAAGCCATTGAACTGATTGGTGGCAGATATTTAATTGCAGGAAAAACGCTGAAACAATTGTGGCAGCAGGGACAAATGAAAAACTCGCAATTGCAATTGCAAGAGTTACCCTGGCAAACGCTAACTTTAAGTCACAACAGCCGCGAGGATTATCAAGTTAAAGATGAGGGCGGTTTCTTTGCCGAAATGACCACCTTAATAAAGCCTGGATGGTCAATTTTAGTTAAGGTGATTGGCGAGTACGAGAAAGATAAACCAGATGACCAAAAAAACAAACCAAAATGGAGTTTTTTGGGGGCAGGGGCAACACCCGTTCTCATTTCCCCAGTCCGGGTGATAGATAGTTGGTTAACTGCCGAATGTTCTAACTCAACGGGGGCGGTTTTACTCACCGGGGCGTTGTGGCAACAGGGACATCGTAAAGTATCTTGTCCCGTTCCTTCCGTTCCGATTAAAGCTTACGCTGCTGAGACGGGTATTCCTTGGCAATCTTGGAAAAAGGTCAAACACCATGATGACTCCAATCGGCGGGTGCAAGTCTTAACTCCTGGGGAATGGATGACGCCTGCTGGGGCTGTGTATTTGTGGGAAGGAACAGCACCTTTAAAACAATCAGAACCTTTACCAGATTCGCACCATCGGCATGTTTTGGGTTACGGACATTTGTGGTTATTTGAGGATAAATTAGATGGCAATTGAGTGGTTAATTTGTCGAGAACCCGTTCATATTGGTGGGGTAGATAGTAGCAGTCGTGGGAATAATAATCCCATTTTTCGGTTAAGCGATCGCACTCCCGCTATTCCCGGTAGTTCTTTGCGAGGCGCACTGCGCGAAGGTGCCAAGAATCAAGCAAACTATCAAGCACTGGTGAAAAATTGGTTTGGGGGTGAGGATAGCGATATCTCCCCTGGCTATATTTCTTTGGGTTGGGGATGGCCTGTATGGTGGCCCGTTCACGTTTTGGGTTATGGTAATTGGTGGGTAAGTTGTCCAACCTGGTTAAACCGATTTCGACAATTATCTGGTCAGCCAGCTATCAATGCAGCGACAGATAAAGTTTACATCACAGAACCTGAACTAAAGAATAAAACTGTTTATTTGCGTTGGATCAAACTGACGAACGTACAGCATTACCAAGGCGATTTACCTGCTCCCGCCGATGTACCCAAAGACAGACGAATTATTCTCCCAGATCCGAGGATTAACTTGATAGTTGATATGGGTTTAGTGCGCCAACCAAGAGTCAGTCTTAACGATGAGCCAGATCAAAGAGGTAATTTAGTTAATCACCTATTTTCCGTCGAAGGATTTCCACCGGGAGCAGTGTTTTTGATAACTTGGACAACGCGGGGAGATGTTCAAGATTTGCCGAAGTGGAATCAATTTCTGATCGGCGGCGAACATTACTTGGGTGGGTTGTGGAGTGTTGGCTATGGGCGGATATCTATTGCTCATATTAATTAGTTAGGAGTTAATTATGACCGTCAGTCTCTCTCTGTAGGGTGTGTTAGCGATAGCGTAACGCACCATTCTACTAATTATGTTGCTCAGATTGATAGTTAGGAGTGAATTATGCCCGTCAGTTCTTATGAATTAGACCAAGAAGTGTTTCGATTGCTCAAAGAAGGTAGAGCGCAATTAGACAATTGGCAAGGTGCCGCCAGCGAAATTGCAGATTACGTAGCCAGTTGGGGAGTCGAACGTTTTTGGGCAATGTCGCGTTCTCCCGTACTGCGGGGAGGTGCAATTCCAGAAGCTGGTCAAGGTTCTGAGGAACAACGGCGTTATTTTCCTTGGGCAGTGGCACGGGTAGTTTTGTGCAGCATTGTTAGGGATGATTTGGGAATTAAAGACACAATGACTACGGAGGAGTTTCAGAATCGATTTCGGCAGTTGAATTTTAATCAACAGGTTTTATTGACCGATTTATTGATTGAAATTTCCCTGGCTATTCAGTTTTGGACAATGCGAATGAAGGATGTAAAAGACAGCGGTAATTCTGTTTAAAGGCTCAGAATTTGTTTGGCTTTATAGGTATTGATGGATTCGGAGGTTGAATAATTAGGGTTCTCCAGGACATCTTATGCCAAACTATCAGTTAGATGCCAATGTAGTAAAGATCTTTTAGCTAGCAAAATTATCGAAATTTTTAAACCCGAAAGCACAAGGTTTTAAAACTTTTAAGCGATTATTTATTCCTTCAACCATAGCATTAGTCCTTTTCTGCTCAAAGTAACCGACTATTTCTGCAAACCAGTTTTTGATCGTTTTTACTGTTTTTGGTAAAAAGGTGGAGCTTTTAACAGCCAATCTGCTAATTTTAAAGTGCCTTCACCTAGATTAGTTAGTTGGTGTTTCACTTTTGTTTATGCTTGATTTATTGAGTGTTTAACTAATATTTTAGCATAATATGTCCTGGAGAACCTAATTTTTTCCCAGGAGTTGACGGTTTGAACGTGGAAGCGGATTTGAAGCCAGGGCTGGAAGTTTTGATAAAAATCCAATTCTTCATCGATTGGTAGAATGCCCATTTCCTGGCGAGCGAATTTATACCCTACTAAAAATTGCCTGAGTGCGGTTAACGAAGCATTACCAATGTACAGTCGTGGCTTTTGCTCGATTTTGCCAAGTAGTGCCAAAATGTTGCTCATTTTTCTCTAATTTTAGAGGTTATTTAGTTCTGTTACAATGAATAATCCCTTTACTTATCTTGGCTTTGGGGCGCTTACCGCCCCCTGAAGTTTCAATATCTGACGCGATGCCAAATGAGCTAAAATTTCCTGTCGCGATCGCCAAACCGGACGCAACTTTTTGCCAGCAAACAACGGCAACTGATCGACATTATGTACCGAATTCGGTTGAGTTGAATTCCCATAACTGGTAAGTGCCATCGCTCGTACTGGCTGCGAAAACTCAATCGCCGCCACAAACGAGTCGCCATCGACAGATTTAAATTTTCCATCAGGCTCCGAAGTAAAATCAAGCACCCGAAAAATGCCCAAACCTCCAGCACCTCCATTGGCTGGCAGATCCACCCCTAGCGATCGCAGTCGGTAAACATCACCCCAAGCTACATCTAGCTTCCCATAAGCCGACTTCACCTTTGCAGCTGCCGTTGAAAGCAGTTTAGCCGCGCTTTGAGGATCTGCCAAACCATCGGGCGTAGTACGGGGAGAATTTTCGTTCCAAGGGGTGCTGAACATGCTATCAAAATCCGTATCTTCATACCAGAAAGAAAATAGTACAGCGCCCCGACTATTTGCATCTGCCTTGCGATCCCAAGCATCCAAAACATCGGCAGCTTGACGCGCTAATTCATCCCCATACTTCCTGGCGGCAGGTATCAAGTCATCTAAAATTCGATCTGCCAATTCCATGCGCGTCGAGTGCTTGTACTCGATCATTTCTGCAAACGAAATCCGTTTATCCTCATCGAGCATTTTCGCTGACCGCTGTGCGCGAAAATACATCTGGCCGCGTGGAGCCATGTAAGGCGGGTAATTATTGGCAGCGATCGCCACCGGAAAAGTTGTCGTCCAAGGCGGATCGTTAGCATTCTGCAACCAACCGCTGGCGGGATCTAGAACGCGGGGCAAATCGCTGTAAGGGTGCATTTTCGTCCACAAAGTCGCAGAAGTGTCCCCAGGAATCACACCCGACCAGTATTTAAAATCACCTTGAGAACGCACCGGAACTTGACCGTTGAACAGGTGCATAATATGCCCAAATCTATCCGCATACATCACTGTAAACATCGGCAGTTGCAAGCGCTTTAAAGCTGTTTCAAATTCAGCTAAATTAGTCGCGCGTGCCATATCCCACCATTGCTCTAATACCCCTGGTCGATCGAGTCCGACTACGCGCAACGCCAGGGCTTCCCGATCTTTTTCTGCCACAATGGGGCCGTGAATCGAACGTCGCACGAGCAGTTTTTCTGAGCGCAAAATGCTGTCATTTTGCTTAACTTTCAAGGAAAGTTCTTGTGTCTGGAAAGGTTCAACTTTGCCATCAAAACGGTAACCACCATCGGCTAACGTCAATTTGTAGGCATCCCATCCATCATGGGTGTTAACCGTATGCGTCCAGCCCAGATTATCGTTGAAAGCGATCGCTAACACCGGAATCCCCACCAGCGTCGCCCCGTAGGCATTCATCCCTGGTGCGTTCAGATGCGCTTCGTACCAAAGAAATAAATCTGACCAAGGTAGGTGGGGGTTAGCCAACAGCATCGCCTTGCCGCTTGCCGATCGAGATGGTGCGATCGCCCAAGCGTTAGAACCTAGTGTCTTAGACTTCAACCCCATCTCTTGTGGGGTAGGCATCTTGCCTGCCACTAGAGCCAAATTTTTGCTTAAACTTGATCCAAAAGATGCAACTTCCGCTCGATTAACCACAAACGTAAAATTAAGTACCCGCTGCACGTGAGCCAACAAGTCTTCCCCCTTGACTGGCAACACAACCTCTACTTCATCATCAATTAAATCCCCATGTTCTCGCGCATAAGCATTAATTCCCGCCGCAAAATCATCAAGATACTTGCGAAAATTCGGATTTTGTGAATTATACCAAGAGCGGGCGCGGTCTGGGACTCCCATTGTCAGAACCCAACGATCTGATTCAATATATTTTTCGCCCCAATATTGAGCCGCACGCCCTCGTGCTTGACCGTACAGACGTAGAATTAAATTCCCGTGGCTTTGCATCTGCGCCCAACCAAAGGAATAGAACAATGAGGATGTATCCTTACTGTAGATATGCGGGACGCCGTAGGTATCCCAAAGTATTTCATTAGATGTTGGTGGCAAACTTAACCTAGGGTTTGAAACTAACAAAGCCAGTACCAAACCGAAGATTAATGGTAAAAGTCGGAACGATTTTCTTTTCAAAAGCCAGCACCTATCCTATAACTAATTCTGGACCCCTCTGCTGCTGTTGCTAGCCCACAAGTCCCGATTAAGCCGAAACTTTTCGGGCAATTTCTCCAAAATTCCGCTAACTTGGTGAGGCGCTATCAAAAAATAATAGCTCAGATTGATTATAGTTCGATTGCAACAGTTTTCTCAACTCTTCCTTTGTTAGCGATCGCCTTTGTCTGCCCCGCCAAATATAGACGCTGGCGATCGCGGTTATTTAAAACAGGTTAAGACAGCGGAAAACGATAGATGAAAGCGCGATCGGTGGCTAACACCTCGCTGCCATCTAAAGCGATCGCCGCCTGTTTAATCTCTTCCTTCCAGCCGTCAACGGTACGCCAGCCTCCATCGGTTGGGGATTGGAACCAAGCTTCTACCATGTCCCAAACTAATAATCCCCCAGAACTTGACGTTGCGTGCAGTCCCCCGATCGGTTCACCCGGAGTGATATCGAGCCAGTTACCATTTTGTTGGTGCAGCACGCTAGTTTTTGTCACAATCACCAACGAACCATCAGATTTGCAGACTGCCTGTTGTACGGGTAAATCCTGACAATCGATTTCCTCCAAACTAGAGATCCCCAGCACTGGATTAAAACGATACAGAGGACCACCCTCCCGCACCAAGAGTACCGAATCAGCATCCAACGCCAAAACCTGCTTAAACTTGCGATCGCCCAATTCCTCAATGCGAGTTAGCTTTTTGGGCATTCCCGCTTCGCTGACATAAACCCCCGTTTGGGTTGCCAAGATGAGGTAATCTCCCACAAAGGCCAAACTGCGAAGTTCGCCGTAATGAGGGGTGTTGAGCCACTCTCCGCTCTAAAGAGACGGAGATTCAGGCCAGGAATTAAAGTTAACTTTTCGCTCATTAACAGCTATCTGGTTAACACTTCCTGACTCTGCCCTTGACCGCTCCAAGGGAGAATGAGACTGCCAAATGAGAGGACTCGCCTAATTGTTCGCGGTTGATTTGAAAATCCTTCCAAGCCTCGTGCAAGTACGGCTCCGACCTTTCCCACTGTTGGACAGCGAGATGCAATAGAAGGATACCTTCCTCATTAACAAATCTACTCAAATAAGCACTAAACAGATCGCGATGCATCGCAAATCCCGTTTGGTCAAAATGAACGCGATCTGAAAGTTTCTTTTTGATGCGTTCACCAGTCAAATGAGTTGGCGACAGTGCTGTTTTTTGGGGAGAAAACTTCATGAATGACCCGCCAGCTCTCTCAGCTAATGCGTGCCAATTCGGATTGGACAAAACCAGGAGTTTTAGCATAAATAGCCTTACCGTATCGCTTCTGCCACGATCTAACCGATACATTTTCGGTTTTGATATGTTTACCGTGCCTCAAAATCTCGTTAACAACTCTACGGTTTTGAGACTTGGCATAGGCACTCTTGCGGCGTTCTAACTCTCTCTTCTTCCTGGCGATTTTTTGATATGCTTTAGACTTTTTCCATTGTCGTTTTCCTTTTTTGGGCTTACCTTTTTTAACAACAACTCTGCGTCCTAGATTAGCGATGAAGTCAGGAGCATAGTTTTCTGGATTTGAGCAACGTTGGGAACGTTGCATCTGACGCTGTAAAGCTTTAATTTCCCGATCGTAAGTTGGTACTTGATCTGCAAACGGTAGCAATCCAGCTTCGTTGTCAGAGACGAAGGCAATATTGGAAATATTGAGATCTAAGCCAATAACTCCATCAGCCACATATTTTTTTTCTTTCTGATATGATATTCCTGAGTTGATTAGCTGAACGTACCAACGTCGCTTACCGTTAAGATCTCGCCACAACAATCGAACGTATTTTACCTGAGAATTTAAGCCGTGTTGAATTACAGGGTTGTCCTCGTCGATGATCGGCAACAGTTTTAATTTCCCCCAAACCAACTGGTTGTCTTTCCATCTCACACCTTGCTTGTTAGTTTTACCTTCAACGCTTCTAAATCTACTTGGTATCTTGTACCGGATACTTTTTGCTCGTCCAAATAAAACCTGATCGCTAGCTCTAAAAGCTCTGGTAGCTATGGTTTGTTGGGTATTGGAATCAATTAGTTGAGCTATCCACTTCGAGCGATTGCTAACGATTGTGGCATAGGCTTGAATGTCATAGTCGGAATATCTGTACTCTCGCCTTGCGGCGTTGAAGGCGTCGCTTTTTGCTTTTTTTGATTGGCGATTTATTTGTTTGGCTAATCGGTAAGTTTTACATCTGCGTACCAGATTCATTCTTGCCATTGCTGAGTTGAGACAGGCATTATATAGTTGCCGTGCTGCTTGTCAGCGAGACAGCAATTGTTTTTCCTGAAAGCTGTCTACAATTAATCGCAGTTCTGCGACGAATGTTGATGTCTTACTTTTAGCCAATTACGATCGCACCCTATTAATTACTTATTCAAGTATACGTTGGTCAGTTGCCAACAAAAATCAATATTAATTAAGCTTAATATTGACGGCGGTTGAAACCGCTCGTGTCGCGCTTCCACCCCGCAATGAATTGACGGGGCTACCACGCTCCCGTTATTTTTAGGTGTGACAGAACCATCCGTAAATCTCTGATCTCTCGTCTCCGTTTCAGTTTCCAGGTTGCCCGTGGAAAAGAGTTTGAATCGGTCTACTTCAATCGGTCGGTTAAGAATGCTAATTCCAGCCAGGTAGGCGAAATTGCGAAAGGGGCGATCGCCAACTGCCGCTTCCACGTTCCACGCCTCGCCATTGATGGTATCCTGTCCGCCAAATCCAACCCGTCCCTCCAAGAAAAAATCTGTGGGTAACGAGCGAGTTTGCACGTTAACTCGTCCGGCAATCCCATCGCTTTCAAATTCTGCCGTCGGGTTGCGAATTACTGCCACATCTTCTATCAGAAATGACGGCAAGCGGCGAACTTGAAATTCTCGCTTTTCTCCCCCATCTGGAAACGTCAGTCCATCGATGGTGATTCGAGTAAACTCTTTGTCTATGCCACGCAATCGAACATCATTGTTTTCTCCTGGCGGCCCATCCACGAGAGTCCCCGGCATCCGTTCGATAATATCTCCCAATCGCAGACTATTCCGGAGCGAAAACTCTTCGCGAGTCACCCCGACTTGAGGCACGGGATTGTCTAACTGTTCCTCTTCCTGCGTTACGACAATTTCCAGTTTTGACTCACCGATGGGGTTGAGGCTATAGCTGAAACTCCCCAGAGAAAGCTTCACTTCTTGGCTGGGGAGAGCGTTTTGACCCACGACCCGAATCTGTATTTTGTCAGGAGTAGACTGAGCGATGCTGATTCTGGCGATTCCTGCCGTTGGGTTTTCTTCCTCAAATGCTTGTCCATTGGGCAACCTCAGCACGGTATTGGGAATCTCTGCAATCAGCGTATTTCCCTCCGTGCGGGTGACAGGGTTGAGCGTGCTACCCCTGTTGGTTTCCAGAATGATGTCGATCGTCCCCATTTCGGTATTCACTTTAATTCCCGTGACTTCAACCGGATTGGGTTGTCCTGAATCTTGGGAAAGCAGATCGGCGGCGCGAGTGGATCGCGATTCCCATCGGTTCGCTGACTGTTGCGTTGTCTCTTGTGCTGGTGCTAATTGCCCATCTTCTGTAATTGGAATCTCCTCTGCTGCGCTAGGCTGCATTGCCAATACTGTCATGGTCAAGGCCAACAAATGAATTGTATTTGATATAAATTTTCCCATAGATATCCTTAGCAAAACAACCAAAAATGTTTGCATCTGAACTTTAACTATTTAGTCAAATAGCTATCTGCCAGTGAGCTTAATTCACGGCATACCTGGAGAGTCTTAATACTCCTATGATTTAAACCCCAACAGAAATCAATCTTTAACCCAATTTGAATCGGTTTTATCTCTCTAAAATAGAAAGAATTCTTTAGAAAAATTCCTGATTTCGCAGAGCAATTCGGTGAAAATTGTCTGATTGACTCTGTAAGATTACACCCGTGAAGGCATACTACCTTTATCAAAAAAAATTGTCAACACTATTGCGATAAATTTTCAACATCTAAAAAATAGACGATTTAGACTCCCCAGTCGGGTCGCCCTAAAAAGCCTTGGATTCCCGCGTTCCTGGGTCGAGCGGTATTTAAATCTTGGGGGTCTACCCCTGAGAGGACGGAGAGATGGGGTGATATTAGTGCAAATTTATTGCATTAGTTATTGCAAGCTTAAATCATCCCCTTGCGGGGTTATGTAAATGCAAACTCCAGAAAATGCAGGACTTACAAGGGCTGGCATATTTTTTCTGTAGGGTGCGTGACGCTGCGAAAATATTTGAACGTAGCAATAAGACTTGTGGCGTCACGCACCAACCACCGTTCGCGCAGCGTGCCGGAGGCATATTGTGACAGTTGCGTAAGTCCTAAAATGGTTAAGGTGACATTTTCAAAAGCCAGCACCTATCCTATAACTAATTCTGAAACTGTCCGCCTTTCCAAGTTCCTTGCAACCTCGTACCGTCGGCATAAAGATAAACCCCATTACCTTCCTTATCGCCATTGCGAAATTCCCCTTCATAACTGTCCCCGCTGGCGTATTTACACATCGCCCTACCATTGAGACTACCAGCAGAAAATTCCCCATCACAGCGATCGCCATTGGCAAAAATATACGCCCCTCTACCGCTAAATTGACCGTTGACAAACTGTCCTTCATAGCGATTGCCATCGGCAAAGGTAAACACACCCGTGCCGTTAAACTGACCGTTACTAAACTGACCTTTATAAGTTCCTTCCTTCGCGGTTAAAGTTCCCTGACCCTCGAACTTACCGTCCTTAAATTCCCCTTCGTAACGATTCCCGTTGGGATATTGTCGTACCCCTCTGCCATTAAACTGACCGTTGCTAAACTGCCCTTTATAAGTTCCCCCAGAGGCGAAAGTATAAGTTCCTTCACCATTGGGTCGATTATTACTAAATTGCCCTTCGTAACGGTTTCCATTGGCATAAATACAACTCCCATTTCCGGTTAGCTGACCTCCACTCAGCGTTCCCGTACATTTATCCCCATTTTTGAAGGTAAAAGTCCCGGTTCCTTCTGGATTGCCATTTTTGAATTGTCCCTCAAGACGATTGCCAGCCGCAGAGATATACACTCCGGTTCCATTTGGCACACCGTTGACAAACTCTCCCTCATAGCGATCGCCGTCGGCAAACGAGCGCACTCCCTTACCATTAATTTGGTCGTCTTTAAACTCTCCCGTATAGCTACCCTTATCGGCAAAAGTGTAAGTTCCAGTCCCTTCGCGCTTGCCATTGACAAAATTGCCTTCATAGCGATCGCCATTGGCATAAGTACAGCTACCTTTTCCATTCAGAGTGCCGTTGCTAATTTCTCCCTGACAACGACCCCCATCTGGTAATGTCACCTCTGCTGCCGTCGCTAGCCCAGATGGAACGAGTAAACTAGCTATACTCAAACTCGCAGTTATTAGTAGTGCTATGTCAAATCTTAAACGAAACATAAAACATCCTCTTAAAGTTGGATTAATTAGTTATTAGTAAGCAATTTTTGTTTTGACTAGCGTGAGCGCGCCTAAACTATCCTCCCAGGGTAAAGGTGATTCCCATTCGCACTCGTAGAGGTCGGCTTCCTGGTGGAGCAAATCTCATCTTCCTCACCGCTTCAATCGCTGCACCATCGAGGTCGCGATCGCCACTAGATTCTGCCAGTTGCATATTCATCGGTCTGCCACTTGGATCTAACACAAACCGAATCACCGGACGCCCTTCCACGCCTCGCTGTGCCAGACGCCTCGGATATTCAGGTTTGCAAGAAGAGAGACAATTCAATCCCTCACCATCCACCTCAGTAGCATCTCCTCCATCGTCAGTTCCTGGTTCCGCATTACTAGGTGGACGCGGCGGTACTCCTCGATTCACTGCTACCCTTCCAGGTAATCCAGATGATGGCAATCCATTTTCTTCCCCTGGTATCGAACCACCCGGAAAATCACTGGAGTTATCTAAACTCGGTCTGCTTTGTCTGGAACCCTCCGTACTCCCTGGTAGCGCAGTACTTCCAGCTACGGGGCGTCTTGGGGCCGTGCCTCGATTTACTGCTACCGTTCCCGGTACGACCGATGATGAGGTTGTGGCGTCTTCCTCTGGTATCGAACCACCCGGAAAATCACTGGAGTTATCTAAACTCGGTCTGCTTTGTCTGGAACCCCCCGTACTCCCTGGTAGCGCTTGACTTTGTGCCACTCTTCGTTGGGGAGGTGTTCCCCGATTCACCGCCACCGTTCCTGGCGCTGTGGGGGTTGAGAATGTCTCTTCGTTTTCTGGAATCGATGCACCGGGGAAACCTTCCGAACTGTCCAAACTCGGTCTAGTTTGTCTGGAACTTCCTGTATCACCCGGTAGCGCTTGACTTTGTGCCGTCTGTCGTTGGGGTGGCGTTGGTCGATTGACTGCAACTTGTTGCGGTAGGGTTGGCAAAGTGTCCGAGGATTCTACTGAATCGCGGGATGTTTCCGGTGTTACCTCATCTCTAAAAAGTTTATTGTCCTCCCTTGGTGCTGGCAACAGGGGTCGGGAGTTCCCAGATAGCCTTTGTGGTGTTTCCGGTTGCTTCGCTGCCACTGGATCGGGGAGCGGTGATGGAGTATTTTCTGCTACTGGTTCCTTGGGGGTAGACGGCCTCAAAGGCTCTGTAACTGGCCTCGAATCCTGCTTTGGCGTTGGCGGTAGATTCTCTGCCACCGGCTCAGGCGGTGGCGTTATCTCTGGCTCCGGTACGACGGGTGTTGTAGGTGTGACAACGGGTTGCGGTGGTTCTGGTGGCGGAGTTTGAGGCAAGGCTAAGCGTGGCGGTTGAATCGGTGGCGCAGTGACAACGGGTGGGGGTGGTTCTGGTGGTGGAGTTTGAGGCTCGACTGGTTTTGGCGGCTCTTTCGGTTGTTGTGCTTGGATAGGAGGCGGTGGCAGTACCCTCGGCGTGACAACTGGTAATGGTGGTTCTGGTGGTGGAGTTTGAGGTTCCACTGGTTTTGGCGGCTCTTTCGGTTGTTGTGCTTGTGGCGTGACAACTGGCGATGGCGATGGTGCCGGGGGAGAGGGTGAAACTTTTGGTGAGGGTGGTGGTGTTTCCTCTGCGGGTGCATCGACCATTATGACTTCAATCGGATTGTCTGCAAGTGCAGGCTGTCTATCCCAAAGCATCGTGCCAATAAACAGCACGAGGGCGTGGAAAACCACAGACCCCAACAGGCTGTATGTCAGAAAAGACCTTAACTCCTCCTCTTCCTTTTCTCGCTGGTTAACGCCTATCACCGAAAGACTCATATTGCAATTTATTTTCATCTGCTTTGAGTCAGGGTAAGATGCTCTGTCCACCCATGTCAAGCAAAAAACTGAATAATTTCTAAATTTAATGCCGTTTTAATCCGAAATTTTTACACAAATCTTTACAAAAATTTACCTAAAAGTTGGTAGTCAATTGCTCAAAAAATTAAAAAACACTTGACATAGATTAGCAGTAAGATTAGGCTTTGATGAGATGTTAGCCTTGCCAGAGCAGCGCTCTGGTAGGTAACAACAGCATTCTGGATTACCTGAAACACAGCAGATGGGATTTAGTAAACTGTTTTCGGCGGGCGGCATCGTCATGTGGCCCCTACTGATATTTTCTGTAGTAGCGATCGCATTAATCTTCGAGCGAATCGCGTTTTGGTTTCGCGTTAACCGACGACAAACACAGGTGGTGCGAGATGTGTTAACTCTCTACCGCCGCGACAACGTAGTTGGTGCAATAGATAAACTCAAGCTCAATGCCGATTTGCCAATAGCGAGGATCTTTCTCGGCGCTTTGCTATTGGAAGATCCGAACCCGGAAGAATTTCGCTTGGCATTGGAAAGCGAAGCGCAAGCTGAAATCCCCGTCCTCAAAAGGTTTAACAACATATTCGATACGATTATCAGCCTTGCACCGCTACTGGGTTTATTAGGTACGGTGACGGGATTGATTGCCTCGTTTGGTTCGCTGACTCTGGGTGACGTAGGCGGAACAAAAACCGCCAGTGTCTCGGCGGGAATCAGCGAGGCGCTGGTTTCTACCGCGACGGGATTGGTTGTTGCCATTTTTACGCTGTTATTTGCCAATACATTTCGCGGGTTTTACCTGCGCCAAATTGCTCGAATTCAAGAATATAGCGGTCAATTAGAACTGCTGTATCGCCGTCGCTACGAACGAGGAGAGAAATCTTATGCGCCTACCCGATGAACCAGATATCCCGCCTCAGATCAACATCGTGCCGATGATCGATGTGGTGTTTGCGATTCTGACATTTTTTATTATGTCTTCCCTGTTTTTAACGCGGTCGGAAGGGTTATCGGTGAATTTGCCTTCTGCATCGTCGGGGAAAAGCCAACCACCTGCATCTGTGACGGTGACGATTGACGCGGAGGGAAAGTTAGCAGTCAATCGCGAGTCTATTGGGTTGGAGGGGCTTGAAGGTGCGGTGCAAAAGCTGCGAAAGCCGGATCAAGAGTTACTAATTGTATTGAATGCGGATAAAGCGGTTAACCACGGGCAAGTCGTGCAGGTGATGGATAAGTTGCGTCGGATTGAGGGGGCTAAATTAGCGATCGCCACTCAGAAACCCTAGTTTTCGTTGACATTGAACTTACGCCAACATTTTATATGTAGGGTGCGAAGCGCGATCGCGTAACGCACCTTCCACCATATTTATTGTTGCTGCGTAAGTCCTCTTTTTCCTTTCCTCCTTCCCCGTTAACCGAACAGGATCGCATTAGGTTGCTAGTCCAGACTCCTCCATCTTCTTGCGTAAACTAAGCGGCCTCATATCAGTCCACACTTCCTTGATATATGCCAAACATTCTTGTTTCAGACCGCTTTTACCAGCGTCTTTCCAACCGAGAGGATTTTCGCGCGAGGCTAACCATATTGAATACTGTTCTTCATGATTCACAACTACTTTATAAAGTGCGGTGTCATCTCGATCTTCCCAAGTCATTTTTTCTTCTCCTTGAATTGAGTTTTAGCGATCTTGAAAACAGGACTTACACTTGGGCGTTCCTACCAGCTTTGTTTCTTGCTGCGATGTAGAGAAGTTACATTTAACTTCTCTACATCAAAACGATTTTTCAGAGAAACCCGGATGGGTGCGCGTAAGTCCTAGAGGAAATAGCCGTTATTTTTGGTGACTACCTAGTGAGTGGCTTACGACAAACAAAGTAGGCATTACCAGCGGCTCTCTTTACTCCCAGATCGCGTTCCGCATCATAGACACAAACTTCCGTAAAGCCTACACTCTCCAGAACCGACTGAACTTCAGCACTGGAATAACATTTTTCTAGCAGCGTCGTGTCTTTTCGCTGCCAAGTTCCCTCTACTAAGTAGAATATAGTGATATTAAGTTTACCGATTTTATTTTCTGGATTATAGCTCTGTTGAACAGCCCAGGCATAATCATCTTTGACATCGCCAGACATGCCACCGTTCCAACCCGACTGATACTCTTCTTCCAAAAACATATTGAACAGAAACCAGCCATTTTCTAGCAGTGCTGCATACACATTACGGAAAACGCCTGCCAATTCTTCAAGCGTCATCACGTAGTTCAAGGCACCCATCGAAACAACTGCATCAAAAGTAGCAGGCAATTTGAAAAAGCGTGCATCATCAAGGATAAATTTCCCGCCTGAAGCGTTTATCCTGGCATAGGATAACATTTCCTCCGAGCCATCAATTCCAGTTACTTGGTAGCCTTTCTTTAATAGCTGTTGTGTGACTTGTCCCGAACCACAACAGAGATCGAGAATTTTTGCTCCCTCAAGCAAATGGGGTAACAGCAATTTTTCTAAAGGCGGTAGTGCTTTCTGGCAAACATCTGGTGCCCATGATTCGTTGTATATCCGAGCAAAAGGGTCATAGCTGGTAAAAAGAGTTGTTGAAGACATCAAAATTTCTCCTAGATAAACTAATGGGTTTGAAATGAAATAGGCGTAACTGGCTGAGTGCAATTTGATCAACAGGACTTACGCAGCAACACCATATATGCTGTTGCTGGTGCGTTACGCTTCGCTAACGCACCCTACATCTAGAGTGTCTGCGCCCGCTCAATTTACACAACTTGGACAGCGTTTCGTTTCAGAGAAATACTCGGTAAAAAGCCGCCTTCTCTCAGTTCCTGAATGCTATCTTTAACCGCCTGAATCGCGTATTCAATATCTTCATCTGAATGAGCAGTAGACAAGAAATTTCCCGCGCCTCGGAGCAGGACTCCTTTGTCTAGCAGATGGTAAAATAACAAATCCATACTTGCGGTCGCCGCCCCATGATCTGAAACTTCATCAGTTCCCAAAGCAGCAGGGCCAAAAACCGAACCAAAATGCGCGAGTTGAATGGGCAATTCTTCTTCTTCAAAGCAAGCATTTAGCGTTTCAACAAATTTTGACGTGCGTTGATTCAACTGCTGCTGAAGCGCAGAACCCTGATTTTTTAGATATTTAAGTACAGCAAGTGCAGCAGCAATTGAGAGTGGATGCTTGCAGTGAGTGCCTGCAAAAAATGTCTTTTTTGTTTGAGGAAAAGATTCATCTCCATAGTTCCATATTCCGCCATCAATTGCATCCATATAAACTGCTTTGCCAGCTATAACACCGATTGGCATACCGCCACCGACAATTTTTCCGTAAGTAGCAATGTCTGCTTGAATGCCAAAGTAAGCTTGCGCTCCACCGGGATGAATTCGGAAACCCGTCACCATTTCATCAAAGATTAATGCAATTCCTGATGTTGCTGTCAATTGTCTGAGTTGTAACAGAAATTCTTTGGGTTGTAAGTTAGGTCGGCGGGTTTGCACGGGTTCAACTAGAACAGCCGCTAACTCATTTTGATGAGCTTTTATCATTTCAAGGGACTGAGGATTTCCGTAGTCTAAAACCAAAATATCTGTGACGAAATTTGGCAGGACTCCGGGTGCAATTGGTAGAGTGTGGAAATTTCCATTTTCTGTTGGCGCTTTGGCTAAGGTTCCATCAAAATGACCGTGATAAGAACCTGAAAAAAGAGCAATTTTGTTACGACTTGTGACTGCTCTGGCAATACGCACTGCTGTCATCACGGCTTCTGTGCCTGTGTTGCTGAAAGCTACTCTTTCCATTTGCGTTAGTTCGCAAATTAATTCAGCGACTTCACCAACCATTTCTGTTTGTGGTCCAATCTGGATGCCTAGTTCTAGTTGCTCTTGCAATGCTTGTTTAATGAAGGGGGGATTGTGACCAAAAAGATTGATGCCAAATCCCATGATTAGGTCGATATATTCGTTGCCATCAATATCCCAAACTTTGGCACCAAAAGACTGCTTTGCCACAATCGGATAGAACACCTCTTTGAAGAAAGGATTGAATCCATCCGAGGCTCGGTTGTCAGCTATAATCGGGCGATATTTTTGGGCAAATTCTTTAGAATTTTGGGTACGCTTGTTGTAGCGTTTGACGAATTTTTCCAGATAGTCTTGTTGCAAATTCATTTTTATACCTCTTGTGTTGGAGCATTTAAAAAGCCGCTGCGAATTAGATAGGCGAAGTAGGTGCTGAGTAATTGGGTATTGACTGGCGGACAGGTAATAGAGGTTTCTAGGAGTCCGTTGAGGGTATTTTGGCAGTCGAATTGTAAGGTGGCTTTGCTGTTGCGATCGCTAGCATTTTCATAAAAAGTAGAAGCAAGGGGATACAAAGCATTTTCTGGGTTATTTTCCGCAATATTTAGCATTTCTGTTTGCCAACTTGAGTAGGAAATTTGCTTGAGTGGATAGCCCATTGAGCGAATCCAATTCACCAATTCATTCCAATGGACAGAGTGGGGATTTACGAGGTGAAAGGCTTTCCCCAGAGATGATTGTTGTTTGGATAGATGAGCGATCGCTTGACTAACATAATCCACAGGTGTAAGGTTCACCATTGCATCCAAATTAGGGGCATATCCGAGTTGGATACAGCCTTTAATTGTTCTGAATGTATGGTCGTTGGTATTGCAAACGCCTGTTTTACTATGTCCCGATATCCGTCCAGGTCGATAAATCGAGACAGGGATACCTCTAGAAGCCGCGATCGCTACTAATTTTTCAGCTACCCATTTACTCTGAGAATAGCCATCATGTATCAGTTCGCTATTGTCGATTTCATCGGCTTCTCGAACTACGCGAATTTCGTCACTTTCTGATGCAGAGAAAACAGAGGTAGTGGAAATAAAATGCACTGGCTTGACTTTAATTTTAGCTGCCAATCTCAATATTTCTTCGGTTCCTAAAACATTGGCAGCTTTGAGGGCAGAATAGGGATAAGTGAAGTTAACCAATGCACCGTTGTGGTAGATAACATCAAGTTGTTCTGCTAGTGCTAGAAATTCCCGATCTGCAAGACCTAAAAACGGCTTAGATAAGTCTCCTACTACTGGAATAATTCTAGAACTGAGATGTTCGTTCCAGAGTAAATAAGATTGGAGAGTATTTTGAATTCTCTGTTTGCCTTCTGTTATATTGGCAGAACGTACCAGACAGTAAATATCTGCCTCAGTTTGTTGGAGAAGTTCAGAGAGTAAAAAGGCTCCGAAAAACCCTGTGACTCCAGTTAAAAAGATAGCAGTGGGCTGAGTTTTCAGTTCAAAGGGTACATTATTAGGGCGAATTGTGGGGTCTAGAACTGCTTCATTGTCGATCGCGATACGGCTAACGCCACACTTCGCGATCGCATCTTTCTTACTAATTTCAAAACCTGATTTTGTTGGCATTCCCATTTCGATACGTTCAGCCATTCCTGCGACGGTAGGCGCTTCAAATATACTGCCCAAGGACAAGTCTATGGAAAACGTTTTTCGCACTCGCGCCAACACCTGAGTAACTAACAGAGAATGTCCGCCTAATTCAAAGAAGTTGTCATAAATTCCTACCTGTTCGACACGCAAAACTTCAGCCCAAATTTCGGTTAATTTCTTTTCGATAGGAGTACGAGGTCTTACAAAATTTGCTTGCAAATCAGGGCGTATTTTCTCTGGTGCTGGCAACTTTTGCCGAGCGACTTTGCCGTTGGGCGTCAGTGGCAAAACCTTGAGCATTACGTAAGCAGAAGGCACCATATATTCAGGTAACTTTTCTTTTAAAAAATCCCGCAAATCACTGGGGTTTAGATTTTGAATTGGTAATAGGGAAGTGGGGACATTGTTTCTCTGCACTACATAGGCAACAAGGCGTCGATCTCCTGGAACATCTTCTCGCGCCAAAACCACACATTCTTGCACGTTTGGATGTGTTAAAATAGCCGCTTCAATTTCACCCAATTCAATGCGAAATCCGCGAATTTTTACCTGATGATCGATGCGTCCTAAAAACTCTAAAGTGCCGTCCGGTCTATACCGGGCTAAATCTCCAGTTTTGTAAAGACGCGCTCCCGGTTCTTCGCTAAAGGGGTGAGGAATGAATTTTTCAGCGGTTAATTCAGGTCGGTTTAAATAACCACGCGCCAAACCTGCGCCGCCAATATGCAGTTCGCCAACTACACCAATAGGCGCTAAATTTTGATATTTATCTAATACGTAAAGTTGGGTGTTGGCGATGGGATTGCCGATAGGAATTGAACCTGATAGAGAGGGATTAGATACTTGATAAATGCAGCATCCCACTACAGTTTCAGTAGGGCCATATTCATTAATAAGTATGGTATTGGGAGCATATTTTTGCCAAAAAGCGATGCTTTCGGCGAGAAGATTTTCGCCACCAATGATGAATGCTCTGGTACGACCTGCTGCTTCTGGTGGCGAGAGTTGATGGCTGAGTAATTCTAACTGAGCAGGGGTGATTTTTACTAAGCTAAGGTTTGACCTGTTTCCCAGAGTCGCCGCTATAGTTTCAATGTCGATATCTTGTGGCAGAAGTTCTACTTTTCGGCCTACTAACAGGGGTGAAAATAGTCCAGTGACCGTTAAATCGAAGGCAATAGAAGAGTGAACGAGTGACCCCTCTCCTTGTTCGACAGTATAGGCTTTGGTACACCAAGTAAGATAGTTTAACAGCCCTTGGTGATGGATTAAAGTTCCTTTTGGTTTGCCTGTGGAACCCGAAGTGTAGATGACATAAGCCAGATTTTCAAATGTTATTCTACTGGCAGGGTTTTCTCTGCTTTCAGGCGCGATGATTTCCCAATCTGTATCCAGAGAAACTACTTTAATTCCATCTGTTGGCAATTCTTTCGCTAGATTTTTCTGAGTCAGCAGTATCGGCGTTTGTGCATCTGCAAGGATGAAAGAAAGCCGCTCTTTCGGATAGGTTGGGTCTAGCGGTACATAGGCTCCACCTGCTTTAAGAATGGCTAAAATTGCCACTAGCATTTCCAGGGATCGCTCTAGGTAAAGTCCTACCAAAACTTCCGGTTTAACGCCCAACTTTTGCAAGTAATGCGCTAATTGATTGGCGCGTGCGTTGAGTTCTGCATAAGTAAGTTTTTGATTTTCAAATACAACGGCAATGTTGTTGGGGGTGCGTTCTACCTGTGCTTCAAATAGGTGATGAATAAATTTGTCTTTTGGAGCGGCAGTTTGAGTGTTGTTGAATTCAAATAGTAGCTGTTGCTTTTCGCGATCGCTAATAATTTCCAATTGGGCGATCGCGGTTTCTGCATTTTCAATAGCGCTGCCTAACAAAGTCTGAAATTGTTCGGCTAACCGTTTGATATCATCTGCGGAAAATACATTGCCGTCGTAGTGAAACTCTGCATTTAGCGTATCGTCCTGACGAACGCAAGAAAGTTTTACTTTGAAGCGATCGATGCAAGCGTATGACTTGTAAATTGAAAACGTTACGTCCCCACCAGAATGCTTTACAGGTTGTTCTTCAAACTCAAAACAAAACGGTAAAAAAGACGGATATGCCACCTTTTCTTCCCAACTAAAATACTCCTGCCTTGCGTAAATTTCCCTTGCTGATTCGTTAAGCCGCATCAAAATGTCACCGAACAAGTTATTATCTTCCTGCTCGCAGTGAAGCGGTAAATATTTGGTAAATAGTCCTATTGCTTCTTTCAACTCTTCATATTTTCTGCCATCGCACGCCATGCCGACGATAACGTCGGATTGTTCTGTGAGTCGCCAAAGCAGAATTTGCCAACAAGCTAATAAGAAGACTGAAACTGAGGTTTGGTATTTTTGGGCGATCGCTTCTATTCTCCTTACATTCTCCTGAATCGGCAACGTGAGGAATTGCGGTGCAAATTCCGATTCTCCAGAAGACCAATTTTCAAAAGGCAGTTTTAAAGTTTCAAGAGCGGAGAAATCCTGCTTCTGCCAATACTCTCTGCCTGCTTTTGTATCTTCTGCTTCAAGTAATTCATTTTGCCATTCAGCCAGATTAGCATATTGTAGTGGTTCGTCTAATAGTTCCTCTCCTTGCAAGCAGGCAGCATAGCAACGGCTGATTTCACCTAATAAATTCTTCAGTGCTGTCCTATCCGCACAAAGAGATGGTAAGCTGATAACTAAAACATATTGATTAGGTAATAACCTAATTAAAATAGTTTGGCATAATGAATCTTTCTCAAAATTCAATTTTTGCTCGCTCGCCTGGTCAAATATTCTCTCTATTTCTTGAGTATTTAGATTTTTCAGGGTAAGTTCCTGTAATGATACCGTGCATTGACTTTTTATCACCTGAATAGGAATTTTGATCCCTCTTGTGCGGTGAAAGGCTGTACGAAGAATCTCATTGCGATCGACAACTAGCTGTAAAGCTTCTTCCAAAACCTCTACTTTCAGATTTCCTTGCAAAAGAATCGCACACCCAGCTTGATACGACTGGCTATCTTGTTGTAACAACCACAGACGTTTTTGTTGTGGGGAAAGTGGAAATCCCAGAATTTGTTCTTGCATTTCTCCTGCCCTATTTCAATTTAAAATTTCGTCAAAACTTGTCAATTCGCCCATCGCAACTAAGAGCTTTCTTTCTCCTACATAGGGATTGCGTGCATGAGCAGCCAAAACGTTGTCCAGCGCTAATACATCCCCTTGCTGCCAAGCGAAACAAACTTCCAATTTCTGATACACTTGGCAAATTTCATCCATCACCGAATCTTCAATCGGAGTGCCATCGCCGTAATAGCAATTTCGGGGTAAATCCTCTTCCGAAAATAATGTCAATAGGGACTCGCGAGTCTTTGGATCTAAGCAAGCTGGGTGCCAATGTTGCGCCTGATTAAACCACGACATTTCCCCTGTTTTAGGATGCTTAACCACCGCTGGACGAACAGAACGAGTTCTCAGGCGGTTTCCAGTTTTCCATTCTAATTCAATTCCCGCCTGTCTGCAAATAGCTTCAACTTCCGATCGACTTTCAGTTTGAAAAACTGTTTTCCAATTTAATCCCAAACCATCCCCATAATTTCGCAGATACATCACCTTTTTTTCAATGAATTTCTCCCTAATTTTTAAGTCGATTAATTGAAAAACTTTTCGACTGTCAACGATGGGTGTTTCTCCTCCTTGCTGTGTGGGTTGAAGACAGCAAAAGAAAATTTTCATTGGCCAACGATAGTTGAAAGAGTTTTCGTTGTGCCACAACAACTTTTGCTCGGCTGGGTAAAAGACTGGAGTATAAACATTACCGCTGACTGTTTCTCTGGGATGTTCGCCATTCTCATTGAATAATTCTGAACAAATGGCTAAACCCAATCGTTCAAATGCAGGTGCTGTGTCTATATTGAATCCTCGAAAAAGTATAGCACCATGCTCGTGGAATTTTGTTTCTATAAACTCTCGATTTCCTGCAATCCAATCGACCAAATCGACATCCTTTACAGCAGGCCGCATTACAAAAGGAAGTGTTAATCCCGGATGTAAATAATCTGTCTCAATCAATGCATCTTGTGGGAGACTAACTGATTTACGCTTGAGATTTTTCAGCTTTTGAAAGCTAAGTGTTTCCAAGTCTGAGTTGTTCACAGTTTATCCTTTGTTTGAACGAGTAACAAATTTCTTGAACTTTTGCAGGCTAACCTCTGCAAGTTCTTTCTCTTCTCCGAGTAGCTGTTGCTTGTCTGCTTGTGCGAGGATTTCTACCAGATCGTTGATTCTGCTATTTGGTTGGGCAACAATGCTGCTGAAGAGCCTCTCAAAATGAACCAACATTCCATTGATAGTGCTGGCGTTGAACAAGTCAGCATCGTATTCTAAAACCGCCATCAGTCCTTGCTCTGTCTCCGAGATAAAAAGCGTCAAGTCAAACTTTGTCATGCCGCTTTCTATCTCCTGGGGTTGCAGAGTTATACCTGAAAATTCTATGGGCGGAATTGGGGCATTTTGTAAAACCAATTTTACCTGAAATAGCGGCGTGCGGCTCAAATCTCGCTTGGGATTAAAAGCCTCAACTAACTTTTCAAATGGTAGGTCTTGATGTGCATAAGCTCCCAAAGTTACTTCGCGCACTCTTCCTAGCAATTCTCGAAAAGTAGGATTTCCGCCAAGGTTAGTACGTAATACTAATTGGTTGATGAAAAAACCAATTAACCCTTCAGTTTCGGCATGATTGCGGTTAGCAACATCAGTACCGATAACAATATCATCTTGTCCGCTGCGATAGTGCAGCAAAATTTGAAAAGTTGCTAGCACTGTCATAAACAGCGTTACTCCTTCCTTGGCGCTGAGAGTTTTGAGAGCCTCGGTAGTGGTTTTGGATATTACCAAAGATTCCTTGGAACCTCGGAAAATTTGAACTGCTGGTCGGGGACGGTCGGTGGGTAATTTTAAAATGGAAAGGTTGCTAAGTTGCTGTTTCCAATAAGCGAGTTGAGTTTCTAACACTTTTCCCTGTAAGCATTGCCTTTGCCAAACAGCAAAATCAGCATATTGAATGGATAATTCGGGAAGTGGAGAGGGTTTTCCGAGACAAAAAGCTTCGTAAATATTAGCAATTTCTTGAATCAGAATTCCCAGCGACCAAGCATCAGAAATAATGTGGTGCATGGCGAATAGTATTACCCAATCAGTTTCGCCGAGTTGCAGTAGCTTGACTCGCAATAATGGCGCTTTATCTAGTGCGAAGGGTTGCCGAATTTCTTCTATTGCTAGGTTTTGGGATTTTTGGATGCGATCGATCTCAGAAAATTCCCTTAAATCTACAATTGGTATTGTCACACTTAGAGTTGAAGCAATTTCTTGTACGGGTTCTCCATTCACCTCAATAAACGTGGTGCGTAAGCTTTCATGTCGCTTGATAACCTCATTCAAGCTTTGTTCCAGTGCCTTGACGTTGAGCGAACCAAAAACACGCAGGGTGGCAGGCATATTGTAAGCAGAATTACCTGGCATTAATTGGTTAGCAAACCACAGTCTTTGTTGAGCAAAAGATAAGGTTAAATTTCCCTCTCTGGGAACGCAAACAATTGGCGGAAGTTCCAGTTTCTGCCCTGCTTTGATTTCTGCCTCAATTCTTGGAGACAACTCTGCTATCGTTGGCGATTCAAACAAATAGCGCAGAGGAATTTCAAGTTGAAAAGCTTTGCGGATCCGAGAAATAACTTGGGTTGCCAGTAAGGAATGTCCGCCAAGTTGAAAAAAGTTATCGGTAATTTCGATTGGTTGAATTCCTAAGACTTGAATCCAAATCCCGGTTAATATTTCCTCTGTGGGAGTGCGGTAAATTTTAACAGTTTTTTTCGATTCTTCTGTCTGAGTAGGTATAGGTAGTCTTTTTCTGTCGATTTTACCATTGGGTGTCAGCGGTAGACTTTCCAACAGGACAAAGGTGGAAGGCACCATGTATTCAGGCAATTTATTGGCTAAAAATAGATGCAGTTCTGAGTCCTGAATTTTGTATCCCGATCTCGCTGTAAGATATGCAACTAACTGTTTATTACCAGGTCGATCTTCTCTAACTACAACCACCACTTGCTGTATGGCTGGATGTTGATTTAATGTGGCTTCTATTTCTCCAAGTTCGATGCGGTAGCCTCGAATTTTGACTTGGTTGTCGCTCCTACCGAGAAATTCTATATTACCATCGGGTAAGTATCGAGCTAAATCGCCAGTATTGTAAATTCGGCTGAATCTTGGATTAATTTCTATGTTTTCAAAAGGATTTTGGATAAACTTTTCCGTGGTTAGTTCAGGTTTGTTAAGATAGCCTCTTGCTAAACCAGCACCACCAATATAAAGTTCTCCAGCAACTCCGATGGGGACTGGTTGTAAGTTTGCATCTAAGATATAAAGCTGAGTGTTGGGAAAGGGCTTTCCAATCGGTACTAATTGGTCAATAGATAAGCCTATATCTGTACTTTCAAAGTATGAACTATCAATCGTAGCTTCGGTGACTCCAAAAGAGTTAATCAGTCTTGTTTGAGAACCGCAAAATTGTCTAAATTTGCTGTATTCGCTGTTATACCAACTATCAGAACCGCAAACAAGCAGTCGCATAAAGTCAAGGCGCTGTTCGGTTTCTTCTAAGTATTGAATTAGGTTTCTTAAGACTGCTGGGACAAATTCGGCGCAATCAACTTGTTCTTGAAGCATCAACTGATAAAGCTTTTCGGCATCTAGCAGGTGTGAGCGATCGCACAGCACCAGCTTTCCGCCCGAACACAAAGCGCGTACCATATCTCCGGTAAACACATCAAAGGAGAAGCTTGCCATTTGCAGGTGACAAGTAAGTTGTTCTCTTAGTTGATAAACTTCTTCCCACCCTAGATAAGCATTAACAACGCTTCGATGCTCAATCATTACTCCTTTAGACTGTCCGGTAGAACCAGAGGTGTAGATGATATAAGCTAAGTTTTCAGATCTGGCTCGAATAACTGGATTAGATTCGCTTTTTTGTGCAATCTTTTTCCAGTTTTCATCCAAATTAATTACCGTCATTTGTTCAAAGCTATTAACCAATGACGAATGACTAATAACTAATGACAATTCGGCATCTTTTAGCATGAAAGCTAGCCGTTCTTGGGGATACGCTGGATCGAGAGGGACGTAAGCACCGCCAGCTTTAAGAACGCCTAATACTGCCACAATTAAGTCTAAAGAGCGCTCCAAGCAAATGCCAACTTTTACTTCTGTTCCTACACCGACCGATTGTAAATAATGCGCCAAACAATTCGCCTTTGCATTCAATTCCCGATATGTTAATTGCTGGTCTTTAAAAACAACAGCAATAGCAGATGGTGTTCGTTTGACTTGCTCCTCAAATAGTTGATGAATGCACTGATAAATCTCAGACTTTGTTCCCCCCTTTTCAAGGGGGGCTAGGGGGGATCTAATTTTGGATTGATTTTGATTAAATTCGATTAGTAGCTGATATCGCTCTTTTGCTGTTAATAGCGATAGTTCAGATAGCCGCTGATGGGGTTTTGCAATGAGATTTAAAAGCAACGTTTCTAAATGCCGCAACATTCGATTAATGGTATCGGAGTGGAAGCGATCGCAAACATATCCAATCTTCAACAACAACTCCGAATCCGGTACAACTGTTACAGTCAACGGATAATTAGTCTTTCCAAAAGTGCGGAAATTCCCAATTTCTAGATTTGAATTAAGCTGTCCTACCGCCGGATATACCGGGTAATTTTCAAACACTACAATGCTCTCGAACAGCGACACACCGCGAGGAACTTCACTCCAACCTTGAATGTCTATCAACGGGTTGTATTCATACTGACGTAATTCCACAAGCTGCGTCTGAAACTGCTTCAACCAAGGTAAGATAAATTCATGTTGCTCTACCCAAACTCTTACTGGCAAAGTGTTAATAAATAACCCCACCATTGACTCAGCACCCACCAGCGTCGGTGGACGACCGGAAACTGTCGTACCATATACAATGTCCTGTTCGCCACTGTAACGGCTCAAAAGCAGCGCCCAAACTCCTTGCACTATGCTATTCAGCGTTAGTTGCTCTTGCCGCGCTAAAGATTGCAATGCTAGGGTTGCTTCTGCTGAAAGCTTTAATTGCTGCTCATCATAGCTTGGGATTGGTGACTGTTGATTGGCAATTAGTGAATGGGAAAATATCGCTGTAGGCGCAGTAAAACCTTTGAGTGTTTCTCGCCAAAATGCCTCAGCTTCAGTCACATTCTGTTGCTGTAACCAAGCGATGTAATCTCGATAAGGACGGGGTTTTTCTAGATATAATTCCTTACCTTGACAAAAAGCTGAATAAAAGGTAATAACTTCTTTAAAAATTAAAGGTAAAGACCAACCATCTAACAGCAAGTGATGGTGATTCCAAATAAATTGATACGAGCTTTCTGCTAGTTGAATCAGGGTAAGATTCATCAGCGGTGCTTTGGAAAGTTCAAAGCCTCGCTTTTGTTCTGTTTCCAACAAAGCCTCTAGTTGCTGTTGCTGTTCGACGCTGGAGAGTTCGCGCCAGTCAAGTTGCTGCCAAGGTAAACTTACTTGCCTTCCCACCACTTGCAGCGGTTTTTCCAGATTTTCCCATACGAAAGCAGTCCGTAAAACTGAATGCCGATTTAAGACTTCTTGCCAAGCTTGCTTAAATGCTGCAACATCGAGATTTCCATTCAGTTCAAGGCTTAGTTGTTCGACATACATGCCAGATGTGGGCGCATAAAGGCTATGAAAAAGCATTCCCTGTTGCATGGGAGAAAGAGGATAAATATCCTCAATATTTTTCTGATTCATAGGACTTCTCCCCCTTCAAATTCGACTGTTTGTAACACTTGAGCAAGTTCGTCAGCACTCAGTTGGGTGAGTGGTAATTCATTTGTTGTATCCTTGGCTTGTCTAGGCTGGGATGTATCTACCAATGCTGCTAATTTGGCAATGGTTTGATGTGTAAATAGTTGTTTGGGAGTTAAAGATAATCCGGATCGATCCGCTTTGGATATAACCTGAATGGTGAGGATAGAATCTCCGCCCAATTGGAAGAAGTTGTCGTGAATGCCTACCTGTTTAAGAGCGAGAACTTCCGCCCAAATTTCGGCTAGTATTTGCTCAACAGGGTTGCGCGGTACTGCATAGGTTGCTGCCAATTCGAGTTGAATTTGGTCAAGTTTTGGCAGTGCCTTTCGGTCTATTTTGCCATTGGGTGTCAGCGGCAAACTTTCCAGGATTGCGAAGCTAGAAGGCACCATGTAGTTAGGCAATCTTTCCTCTAGGTAGCTAAGCAAATCGCTGGGTTTTAGATTAGTAAGTTGCTTTTCTGGAACGAGATAAGCTACTAGACGCTTGTTGCCAGTTTCATCCTCTGGCGCTAAAACTACAGCGGTTTGTACTTCTGGGTGTTGGCTTAAAACGGCTTCAATTTCGCCTAATTCAATTCGGAAACCTCTGATTTTTACTTGATAATCAATCCGACCAATAAATTCGATGTTTCCGTCAGGTAAGTAGCGTGCTAAGTCGCCAGTTTTGTACAACCGCACCCCTGGTTTACTACTGAATGGATTAGGAATAAATTTTTCGGCAGTTAGTTCGGGCTGGTTGAAATAACCTCTGGCTAAGCCATCTCCGGCAATGTACAATTCGCCAGGAATTCCTATGGGAACTGGGTTGAGATACTTATCTAATATGTAGATTTGGGTGTTAGCGATCGCTTTCCCAATATAAGCCACCCCATCTTCCCTATTGACCTGATAAACCGCAGACCAAATTGTTGTTTCTGTCGGTCCGTATAAATTCCACAGAGAATCGCATTTGTCTAACAATTGCTGACTCAAATTCTGGGGAAGCGCTTCGCCACCACAGAGAATTTTCAGCGGCATTTTAGGCAACCCAGCTTCTAAAAGCATTCGCCAAGTGGCTGGAGTCGCTTGCATAATAGTCGCGCCGGAATCGGCTATTTCTGCTAATAATTGAATTCCATCGCTGGCAACTTCTCGACTCGCGATTACAACACTAGCACCGACAATTAAAGGCAGGTAAAGTTCTAAACCAGCAATATCAAAAGTAATGGTGGTAACTGATAGGAGAATATCTCGTTCTGTTATTCCCGGAGTTTGGCGCATAGAAGTTAAGAAGTTAACCACTGCGCCGTGCTGAATTTGTACGCCTTTGGGTTTACCTGTTGAACCAGAAGTGTAAATTACATAAGCGAGATTATTACTTGTTACTTCAGTGACTAAATTATTTTTATTTTCTTGGGCGATGCTATTCCATTCGGTATCTAAACAAATTACCTTCGCTTGATGTTGCGGTAATTGTACTATCAAATGTTGTTGAGTTAGCAATAGCGAAATTTGTGCATCTTCCAAGATATAAGCGATGCGCTCTTGGGGATAAGCTGGATCTAATGGTACGTAAGCTGCACCTGCTTTGAGGATGGCTAAAAGTGCGATGAGCATTTCGAGCGATCGCTCTACACAAATGCCAACCAATACCTCTGGTTTTACACCCAGCGATATTAAGTAATGTGCCAATTGATTAGCTCTTTGATTGAGTTCTTGATAACTCAACTGTTTATCTTCAAAAATGACAGCAACAGCATCCGGCGTTCTTTCTACCTGCGCCTCAAATAACTGATGAATGCTCGCTATTGGCGACTGAGAAACTTCCCCCTGTTTTCCTGCAAGCCATTCCACCAATAATTGCTGCTGTTCCGCTTCTGTTAACAGCGACAATTCCGAAAGCCGTTGATGGGAATTGACAACAATACTTTCCAACAATTTCTGGTAATGCCCCAGCATTCGGTTGATAGTCGAAGCATCAAATAGATCGGTGTTGTATTCCAAATTAACAATGAGTCCTGTGTCTGCTTCCTCTACATACAAAGTGAGGTCAAATTTAGCAGTTTTGCTGTTAATTTCTAAAGGTTTTAAGGTTAAATCTGGTAGTTCCAGAGGAGTTGTAGGAGCGTTTTGCAAAACGAACATTACCTGGAATAACGGCGTATGACTCAAATCTCGCTGTGGTTGCAGTGAGTCTACTAACTTCTCGAAGGGCAGGTTTTGATGGGCATAAGCGCCTAAAGCGACTTCTCGGACTCGCTTTAATAACTCTTGAAAACTGGGATTTCCTTCTAGATTAGTACGCAATACTAAGGTATTGACAAAAAAGCCAATTAGCTGTTCTATTTCTTGGCGATCGCGATTGGCAATCGGCGATCCAACTAATATATCCTCTTGTCCGGTATAGCGATGCAGCAAGGTTTTGAATGCTGCTAAAAGGGTCATAAATAGCGTTACACCTTGCTGCTGACTCAAGCTTTTCAATGACTCGCTTAAACTAGGAGAAAGTTGTAAGGATCGCGTTGAACCATTGAAAGTTTGAACGGCTGGGCGCGGGCGATCGCTAGGCAATTCTAGTATTGGTAAATCCCCACTTAATTGCTGTTTCCAATAAGTTAGCTGATTTTCTAAATACTCTTCAGACCATTGCTGTTGCCAAACCGCAAAGTCTGCATATTGGATGGGTAATTCTGGCAGTGGAGAGGGTGTCCCATTGCAGAAAGCTTGATAAAGTGCCGCCACTTCTCGAATCAAAACTGCTGTTGACCAACCATCTGAAATAATGTGATGTAGCGTCAATAGCAGCAAATGATCTTCTTCGTCTAACTTTACCAAATTGCCGCGCAATAAGCAGTCATTTGCTAAGTCAAAGGGGCGTTGAGCTTCAATCATTGCCAGTCGCAAGGCTTCTGCTTCCCTCTCAGTTTCCGGCAATTCATGCAAGTCTATTACTGGCAGGTTGATGATGGTATCGGCAGCAATTATTTGAACTGGTTTACCATTTTTAACGGGAAAGTTTGTCCGCAAAATTTCGTGACGTCGCATGACTTCCCGCAAGCTACCTTCAAGTGCTGCAATGTTCAGCTTTCCTCGTAGCCTGACAGTTTTCGGCAGGTTGTAAGCGGGGCTATCGGGTTCTAATTGATGGAGGAACCAAAGTCTTTGCTGGGCGAAAGACAAAGGCAATTCTCTGTCTCGCGAACTGCGCTGAATTTGCGAAGAGAGTGCTTGTTCAATTTGATTGGAACTTACAATTTGTTGGGCTAATTCTGCAACAGTTGGCGACTCAAACAAGCAGCGTAAAGGCAGTTCTACTTTAAATGTTTCTCGCATCCGAGAAATGACTTGAGTTGCTAACAGCGAGTGTCCGCCTAAGTCGAAGAAATTATCGTGAATGCTTACTTGTTCCAAACCGAGAATTTTCGCCCAAATTCCAGCTAAGATTTCTTCGACTGGAGTGCGCGGTGCGACAAAAGTTCTTTCTAATTCTTGCTGTGCGCGATCGCATTCTGGCAATGCAACTCTGTCTACCTTACCGTTAGGGGTTAAGGGTAGAGATTTCAGCATTACGAAAGCCGATGGCACCATGTATTCCGGCAATTTTTCTCTTAGGAAAAGGCGTAAATTATTATAATTAGTTTTTTCTACGGCTTTTTCAGCAGGAACAATATAAGCTACTAACCGCTTATTTTCCGTTTCATCTTCTCTGGCTAAAACTACAACTTCTCGCACGGCTGGATGTTGTCTGAGTGCTGCTTCTATCTCTCCCAGTTCAATTCGGAAACCGCGAATTTTTACTTGGTTGTCAATGCGACCGATAAATTCTAAATTACCATCTGGTAAGTAACGAACTAAGTCCCCAGTTTTGTAGAGTTTTGCATTCGTTTCATCGTTAAATGGGTGAGGAATAAACTTTTCAGCAGTTAGTTCTGGTTGATTTAGATAACCTCGCGCTAAAGATGCACCGCCGATATATAATTCGCCCGGACATCCGATAGGTACTGGCTGTAGGTGCGAGTCTAATACATATAGTTGCGTGTTGGCAATTGGACGACCTAAAGGAACTGTTTTTGCCCAAGAATGTGATTCATTTTTAACTGTAAAAGTAGTAACGCCAACGGTTGCTTCTGTGGGGCCGTAATGGTTAAAAATGGTACAGTTTGGCGATAATTGACGAATTTGTTCGATGAGTTTCCAACTAGCAGTTTCACCTCCCAAAATCAACCTTTGACGCGGCAAAATGGATGATTCGGGTGAAGAGTTTAAAAGGGCAGATATGTGGGAAGGTACTATTTTGAGGCAGTCGATGGGATGCTGACGGCAGTATTCAGCAAAGGCTGCTGAGTCAGACGCACATTCTTGAGATAAGATGTGCAAGCATCCGCCTGTGCATAGAGAAGGGAAGATGACTGTGTTGCCTAAGTCTGCTGCTAGTGTGGAGGCGATCGCATAATTTGCATCTGCGGGTAGGTTTAATGTGCGTGCGATCGCATTCAGGTAATTCAAAAGTTGTCGATGTTCGACGGCAACTCCTTTCGGTTTACCAGTAGAACCAGAGGTAAACAGCACATAAATTAGATTTTCAACTGTTATCTCACTACTGGGATTTACATCACTTTCCTGTGCAATAACATCCCAATCTTTGTCTAAACAAATTATCTGTGCGTCAAGTTTTGGTAGCGTATCGACTAAGTGCTTTTGTGTCAACACCAACGATACTTGTGCATCTTGCAACCGAATTGATAAACCTTCTGGTGGTAATGCCGGATCTAAAGGTAAATATGCACCGCCTGCTTTCAAAATAGCTAAAAGTCCGATGATACTTTCTAGGGATCTTTCTAAATATAATCCCACCAGCACTTCTGGTTTTACTCCCAGACGCTGTAAGTAATGAGCAAGTTTGTTGGCGCGTGCGTTTAGTTCGCTGTAGGTTAATTGCTGGTTTTCAAATACAAGGGCTATTTTTTCAGGCGATCGTTCTACCTGTTCTTCAAATAATTGATGAATGCACTTAGCGTTTGAATAATTAGTTTTTGTGTTGTTGAACTCTACTAAAAGTTGCTGACGTTCGCTTTCACTGAGAATTTCCAATTGCGCGATCGCATTTTCGGGATTTTCAATTGCCCCCGCTAACAATGTCTCAAACTCTCCCGCCAAACGTGCGATCGCTTCTGCTGAATAGTAATTTTTATCGTAATGAAATGAAAGTTTGAGCGAGTTGCGATCGCGAGTACAGGTAAGTTTAACTTTAAACGGTTCGATGCAAGTGTATTGCTGATAAACAGAAAAAGATACGCCACCTGCAAAGCATTCTGACTGCCATTGTTCAAACTCGAAACCAAACGGGAAAAATGTCAATTTTTCTTCAACAAAATAATCCTGCCACTCTTCGGCGTTTTCTTTAGCTTTATTTACCAGTTCTAAGACTTCCCAAAAGCGCAAGTCTGGTGTCAAACGGCAATGAATTGGTAGCCAGGTGGCGAATAATCCTAATGCGTCGTGGAGTTCTTCATATTCTCTGCGATCGCAACCCGTCCCAACAATAATATCTGTTTCTCCCGTCAGTCGCCAAAGCAGTATTTGCCAACAAGCCAGGAAGAACACATCAGCCGAAATATCATACTTTTGTACCAGTGCTTCAATCTTTTCTGTCACATCTGAACTGATCTCACAGGTAAAACATCCCGGCTGAAATTTTGTTTTGTTGAAAGAGGTATTCTCAAAAGGAAGTTTCAACCCATCTAGATTAGAAAAATCCTGCTGTTGCCAGTAATTTTTACCTGTTTCTGCGTCTTCATCTTCTAGTAATTGATTTTGCCATTCGGAAAATTGGACGTATTGCACAACCCCGTCTTCCAATTCCTCACCTTGAAGGCAAGCAGCGTAGGAATTGCCGATCTCTCGCACTAGATTATTGAGCGTCCAGCTATCCGCACATAGTGCAGGCAAGTTGATAGCCAAAATCTGCTTTTCAGGCGATAGCGTTATTAGGGTTGAACGCAACAGCGTCCCTTTTTCAAACGCAAATCTTTGGGGTCTTTCCCATTGTAAAATTTCTTCTACTTTGACAGCCTGTTCCTCTGGTTTACAATCGGTTAAATTGATATCGCGCCACCAAGTATCGCTGCGATCTTCCACTACCATCACCGGAGTTTTCATACCCGGTAACCGGCGAAAGTTTGTCCGCAGAATCTCATGCCTTTCGACAACTTTTTGTAAGGCGGCTTTTAAAATTTCCGCTTGCAGATTCCCTTCTAAAAGGATAGCGCAATTAGCCAGGGTAGAAAAGCCGTCTTGCTGCAACAACCAAAGACGCTTCTGCTGAGGAGAAAGTCTAAATCCGCTAATAGTTTTAGTTTGCATGTGCTTTCTCCATATCTTTGTTTACAATGTCTTGGCTGTGGAACATTTCGCCCATCGCTACCACAATTTTGCGCGCCCCTACATAGGGATTTCGGCTGTGTGCGGCTAGCATATTATCTAGCATCAAAACATCTCCTTGTTGCCAAGGAAAACTAATTGTGGCTTCTCGATAAATTGCTTGAATTTCTGCCATCACCGAATCTTCAATGGGAGAACCATCGCCGTAATAAACATTTCGCGGCAGGTTTTCTTCACCAAACAAAGATAATAAAGATTCGCGAACTCCTGGATCTAAACAGGATATGTGGTGTAACATAATTTGGTTGAAAAATACAGAATCGCCTGTTTTGGGATGTTTGGTTATTGCCTGTGCAATTCTCTTATTTTTTAAACCATTTCCATTTTTCCATTCTAACTCTATTTTCGCTTTTATGCAAGATTCCTCAACAAGTTTTTTATCAGTAGTGTGGAAGAATTCTTGCCAACTAACATCCAAACCTTCGGTGTAGTTGCGGACATACATTAATTGCTTTTTCTCGAAGTGCGATCGCAATTGCGGATCGAGCATTTGATAAATTTTCCGACAATCTACAATTGGCGTTTCTCCACCCTGTTGCGCTGGTTGTACGCAGAAAAACCAAATTTTTAAAGGCCAACAATGCAGGTGAGAACTTTCATTATGAAACAAGATTGCTTTGTCAGACGGATAAGGCGTTGAACCGTAAACTTTGCCCCCAACTCCCTCACGCGGCAAGTCTCCATATTCACCGAATAATTCTGGACAAATTGCCCCAGCAAAGTTTTCAAACGTCACCGCAGAACTTAAATTAAAACCTCGGAAAAGCAAAGCGCCGTGATGCAGTAATTTCGATTCTATGAATTCCTGGTTGTTCTTTGCCCAATCAATTATATCGATATCTACAACCTCTGGTTTAATTACCAAAGGCAGAGTTTCCCCAGAAGGCAGATATTCTGTTTTAACCAAACTCTCCTGTAAAAAGCTGACAGCTTTCGGCGCAACTTTCATGAACTTATTGAGTTTGGCATCTTTACGTTCTCGTTTTTCCATTTGTTGTTGTTTCTTTTCAGCTTCAGCGAGTATATCTAAATTGCTTAACCGGGCATCTGGCTGAGCGATAATGTTATGCAGCAGCGTTTGAAAATGTCCTGTCATCCGAGCAATTGTGTTTCTGTCAAAAAGGTCGGTGCTGTAGTTCCAGGTTCCCTCAATTCCCCCATCTGTTTCTGTGAGGAATAACGCTAAATCGAACTTTGCGGTTTTGTTATCCACTTCTAGCAGAGTTAAGGTTAACCCAGGCAGTTCTAAAGGTGGCATTGGAGCATTTTGCAACACAAATAACACCTGAAACAAAGGAGTGTGAATCGTCTTACGTTCTGGGCGCAGAATTTCTATCAACTTAGCGAAAGGTAAATCTTGGTGTGTATAAGCGCCCAAAGTTACTTGACGCACTCGTGTTAGTAATTCGCGAAAACTTGGGTTACCGCCGAGGTGAGTGCGTAAAACTAAAATATTGACAAAAAATCCAATTAATTGCTCTGTTTCCGAACGATTGCGGTTAGCAACATCAGTACCAACCAGGATATCTTCTTGACCCGTGTAGCGATGCAGTAGGGTTTGAAACGCTGCCAACAGAGTCATAAACAAAGTAACACCTTCTTGGCGCGAAATCGTCTTCAGTTGGGATGACAAACTTGCAGGAAGTGCGAAGGAATATGTAGCACCTTGGAAGGTGGGAACTGCTGGTCGCGGAAGGTCAGTTGGCAACTGCAAAACAGGCAAATTACCGCTCAATTGCTGCTTCCAATAACCGAGTTGAGTTTCTAGCGCCTCACTCTGCGATCGCTGTCTTTGCCAAACGGCGAAGTCTGGATATTGAATGGAAAGTTCGGGAAGTGGAGAGGGTTTTCCGCTGGAAAATGCTTCGTAAAGCGTTGCTATTTCTCGGATGAGTACTCCCACAGACCAACCATCAAAAATAATGTGGTGAATAGTTAATAGTAATAAATGTTCTTTTTCTCCCAAACGCAGCAAAGTACTTCGCAAAAGTTGGTCTTTTTCTAAATCGAAAGGTTTCTGCGCTTCTTGAAGTAAAAAGTTTTCCATCTTGTCCCCCTCGTGAGGGGGGATCTGAAAATCTAAAACCGACAATTTAAAATCCCAAGTAGGATTGACAATTTGAACTGGCTGTCCTTCCACTGTGCTAAAAGTGGTTCGCAAAGCTTCATGACGCTTAATAACTTCAATGATGCTGCGTTCCAATGCTTCTACGTTGAGGGAACCTGTCAAACGAACGACAGCGGGAATATTATAAGCGTGTTTGTTGGTTTCCAGTCGCTCCAAAAACCAGAGTCGCTGCTGGGCAAAAGAAAGGGGAATTTCTGCATCTCGCGAAACTATTTCGATGGGAGAAGTTTGCAAGTTTTTCCCAGACGTAATAGCTTTTTCAACTTGTTCAGCCAAACTAGCTATAGTGGGCGCTTCAAATAAGTAACGCAAGGGAAGTTCTATTTTAAAAGCATCCCGCACGCGAGACATCACTTGCGTAGCAAGCAAGGAATGTCCGCCTAAGTCGAAAAAGTTATCGTTAATCCCGACTTGTTGAATCCCAAAAATTTGAGTCCAAATTCCTACCAAAACCTCCTCGATAGGGTTACGAGGTGCATGGTTTTCAGAGGCATTACCAACATTATGAATAGTTTTAATTCGGGGAATTTGGTCAACAGGAATTATGTTTAAAAGTGATGGTATTTCTGGCTCTGGCTGGACAACGATCTCTTTTAACAAGTTTTGGAAATGTTCCAGAATGCGGCTGACACTACTTTCATCCAATCGTCTTGCATCGTAGACAAGTTGAAATTTTAACTCTAAATCAGGTTTGATTAGAAGTGCCAGAGGGTATTTTGTTTGACCTCCCCGCAAACTTTGATGCGCTACCTCAATAATTAAATCAGATAATTCTTCTCTGGATACATTCGAGGGAAAATTCTCGAAAACCAGGATACTTTCATAAAGCGGTAATGCACCTGGCATTTCGCTCCATTGATGAACTTGTCCGGCGGCGGTGTATTCATATTGCCGCAGTTCCAGGTTATAAGTTTGAATATCTTTGAGCCATAACCAAAAAGATTTTTCGCGCTCGATCTTTACGCGCACTGGCAAGGTATTTATAAAGATTCCAATGGTTGATTCGCTTCCCGCTAAATCCGCAGGACGACCGGAAACAGTAGTACCAAAAACTACATCTTTTTCACCGCTATAGCGACTCAAAAGTAATGCCCAAATCCCCTGAAGTAAAGTGTTTAAAGTTAGGCGATAATGCAATGCCAAAGACTGCAATTGGCCCAGTTCTGATTCTGGGAGAAAGGCTATTTTTTGATTGGTCGCTGGTGAGTGAGAAATTCTTTCCTGCGTTTCTGCTTTAATTCCCAAAGCAGTCGGTTTTGCGAAACCTTGCAAGGTTTTTCGCCAGAAAGTCTCGGCTTTGGACAAGTCTTGGTTTTTTAGCCAAACAATGTAATCCCTGTAGGGACGGGGTTGTTCTAAATGTAAGTTTTCACCGCGACGGAAGGCTTGGTAAAAGGCAAAAACTTCTCGGAAAATTAAAGGAATAGACCAACCATCTAAAAGTATGTGATGGTAGCTCCAAATGAACTGGTATTCGTTTTCAGCTAAATGAATAATACTTGTGCGGATTAGGGGTGGGCGGGTTAATTCAAAACCTTGTTGGCGTTCGGCTTCTAGGAAAGTTTTTAATTGCTCTTGTTGCTCTTGGAAAGACAATTGACGCCAATCTTTCTTATCTGGGTAAAATTGTAGTTGCCGCAACACAATTTGCAGCGGTTCGTCTTGTTCTTTCCAAACAAAACAAGTTCTTAAAATTGGGTGGCGATCGCTAACTCGCTGCAATGCCTCGGCAAAGGCATTCAAGTCTAAGTTTCCATGTATTCCACAAGTTATTTGTTCTATATGAACTCCTGAATTGGGAGCTATTAAAGTATCGAAAAGCATCCCTTGTTGTACTGGAGAAAGTTGATAAATTGCTTCAATGTTTTTCTTGTTCACATTATCCTCCGATTAAAAAAGGTCTAGTTCTGCCAAAGCTTTATCTAGTTGTGCTTGACTCAGATCCACATCGGGAAAGTCAGAAGGCGTGTAACCTCCGGCTTCGGGAGATTGACAGTGGGCGATAATTTCTCGCAACTTTTGCCAACAATTTTCAGTCAAACTTTCAATTGTGGCGCGTTTATATAAGTTCTCGCTGTATGTCCAAGTCAGCCACAATTGTCCATTACTAACAAAGGCGTTTCCTTCTAGCAAATGGGTTCGCTTTCCTTGGGGACTGCGCCTTGGATCTAAATTCCAATGCGTCAGTTTAAAGATAGATTCTTCAGGTATAAACCTATCCAATTGTCCTAAGTAATTAAAGATTACTTCGGCTTGCGGTGCGCTTTGCAGTTGGGTTGCTTCTTCTGTGAGATAGCGCAATACGCCATAGCCCAATCCTTCATTTGTAATCCGGCGAAGTTGCTCTTTACACGAAATCAAGGCATCTTTTAAATTGGTTGTTTTTCCTAAGTCTAAAACTACTGGAAAAAGGGTTGTAAACCAGCCGACTGTACGCGATAAATCTAAATCGTTAAAGATGTCATCCCTGCCGTTCCCTTCTAAATCAACTAACAGCGAAGTATGGCCTGTCCATTGTCCAAATGCTTGCGCGATCGCACTCAGCAATACGTCGTTAATTTGCATCTGGTATACTTGCGGTACTTGCTGTAGCAAAGCATTAGTTTCTTCGGCGCTGAGGGCGATTGAAATAGTTTGGGCAGAAGCAACTGTGTTATCGCCGTCTGGGTAATCTACTGGTAGGGGGGATATTGGTTTTTGCGCCTGTGACAGCCAGTAGGCTTTTTCTTCTTGTAAAACCGCTGATTTTGCATATTCTTGCACTCGATAAGACCACTGTTTGAATGAGGTGGTTTTGGGCGGTAATTGAATGGTTTTACCTTGACTGAGTTGAGCGATCGCTTTTTCCAAATCTTCCAGTAAAATTTTCCATGAGAAGCCATCAACGGCTAGGTGGTGGGCAACTATCAGCAAGCGGCTGGGTTGTTGCACGCCCAAATCAAAAAATGCCACCCGTGCGATTGGCCCTTGGGAAAGGTTTAAACTTGATTGTATTTCTGTAATTGTGGCCTGAATAACAGATTCTTGTTCAGTTGGAGATAGAGTCGATAAATCTATCTGTGCAAAAAAAGTATCTTCGTCACCGGGACTGGCGTTTACTTGCTGCCAGCCGCATTTTTCTTGATAAAAACGCAATCTTAATGTGTCATGCTGCACCAACAATGAAGGTAATGCTTGTTTCAAGATATCGGGGGAGACAGGTTGCCGCAGTTCCACCATAATTGCCAAATTCCAATGATGTTTTTCCGGCAAGTTCTGCTCAAAAAACCAGTGCTGAATGGGTGTGTGAGGAATTTGGCCAATTATCGGTTCTTGTTCGGCGCGACTTGTTGCTGTTGTCCCCGCAACTGTTGCTAATTCGGCGATGGTTTGATGTTCAAATATTTGCTTTGGAGTGACTAAAATACCAGCTTTTTTAGCTTTAGCGATTACCTGAACGCTGAGTATAGAATCTCCACCTAAATCAAAGAAGTTATCGTTAACTCCTACCTGTTTTAGGTTGAGAACTTCAGCCCAAATTTTGGTTATATTTTCTTCGATTGGCGTGCGCGGTGCTGCATTGACTGATTCTGAATCGCTTCTATTTGTATCGGGTGCTGGTAATGCGCGTCTGTCTACTTTACCGTTGGGTGTTAATGGCAATGTTTCCAGGAAAACAAAGGTTGATGGCACCATGTATTCAGGCAATTTTTCTCGGAGAAAGCAGCAAAGATTGTTAAAATTTGTTTGCTCGCCTGCTTTTTCATTGGAAACGACATAAGCAACTAACTGCTTAACACCGGGTTTATCTTCCCGCGCCACAACTACAACTTCCTGCACAGTTTGATGTTGTCTTAATGCTGCTTCTATCTCTCCTAATTCAATTCGGAAACCGCGAATTTTTACTTGATGGTCAATTCGACCGAGATATTCTAAATTTCCATCTGGTAAATAGCGAACTAAGTCGCCAGTTTTATAGAGTCGTCCTTCAGACTGATTTCTAAAAGGATTGGAAATAAACTTTTCGGCAGTTAGTTCGGGACGGTTTAAATAACCCCTTGATAACCCTGCACCGCCGATGTAAAGTTCTCCCGGTACCCCGATAGGAACTGGTTGCAGATGGCGATCGAGAACGTATAATTGCGTGTTGGCGATCGCTTTCCCAATCGACACAATTCCCTCAGAAGATTCCACCCGATAAATTGTTGACCAAATGGTGGTTTCTGTGGGGCCATATAAATTCCAAACAACAGATCCTTTTTGTAATAACTGATTTGCCAATTCTCTAGAAAGTGCTTCTCCGCCGCAGAGGATTTTTAAGCGATCGCTTCCTTCCCATCCCGCTTGCAAAAGCATTCGCCAAGTAGCTGGAGTCGCTTGCATAACTGTAGCGTTAGTTTCCGCTAACAAAGCTGATAATTGACAGCCATCAGCAGCGACTTCACGACTGACTATAATTGTGCGATCGCCTCTAATTAATGGTAAATAAAGTTCCAACCCCGCAATATCAAAAATAATCGTAGTAACTGATAGGAAAACTTCTCCTTCTGTCAGTCCCAAAGTACCGTTCATCGCAGTCAAAAAGTTGACGACTCCACTGTGAGAAATTTCCACGCCTTTTGGCTTGCCAGTAGAGCCAGAGGTGTAGATAATATAAGCTAAATTATCAGAATTCGATCGACTGACGGGATTAAATTTGTTTTCCCGTGCAATACTTTCCCAGTCTGCATCCAAACAGATTACTTTTGCATTATGTTTCGGTAGCGCCGTCACAACTTGCTTTTGCGTTAGTAGCACTTGAACGTTGGCATCTTCTAACATAAAAGCCAGCCGTTCTTGAGGATGCGCCGGGTCTAAAGGTACATAAGTTCCTCCTGCTTTGAGAATCCCTAAAAGCGCAATTAGCATTTCTAAAGAGCGTTCTACACAAATGCCTACCAGCACATTTGGCTGCACTCCTACCGCTGCCAAATAATGCGCTAATTGATTTGCTCTGACGTTCAATTCTTGATAGGTAAGCTGCTGGTTTTTAAAGACCGCTGCAATTGCATCAGGTGTTCGTTTTACTTGCGCTTCAAATAGTTGATGGATGCAAGTATCTTTGGGATAATTGCTCGCAGTATCGTTCCACTCTACTAACAAAGTTTGCTGTTCCGACTTGGTTAAAATCGGTAATTCTGATAACCTTTGCTCTGGATTGGAGACGATACTTTCTAATAACGCAGTAAAATGTTTAATTGTTCGGTTAATAGTAGCAGGATCGAACAAGTCGGTATTGTATTCCAACTCTCCGGTTAATCCGGATTCGCTGTTTACCATGTAGAGGGTGAGATCGAACTTAGAGGTGCCGCTGTTCGTTTGCAGTCTGGTTAAAGTTAAACCAGGTAAAATTAATTCTGGCATCGGATCTTCTTGCAAAACGAACATCACTTGAAACAGCGGTTGATGGCTCAAGTTTCGTTCTGGTTGCAGTTCTTCTACCAGTTGCTCAAAAGGCAAATCTTCGTGTGCGTAAGCACCTAATGCTACCTGACGGACGCGATTGAGTAATTCCCGAAAACTTGGATTTCCTGAAAGGTCGGTTCGCATTACCAAGGTATTGACAAAAACCCCAATCAATCCCTGAATTTCGCTGTAGTTGCGATTAGCAATTGGAGTTCCAACTGATATATCTTCCTGTCCGCTGTAGCGATAAAGTAAGGTTTGAAATGCCGCCAGCAGGGTCATAAACAAAGTACAACCCGACTGCTGACTGAGAGATTTGAGCTTTTCGGTTAAACTCGGCGATAGTTGAAAGTGAGTAGTTGCACCTCGGAAAGTTTGTACAGCAGGTCGCGGTTTATCTGTTGGAAGTTCCAATACAGTTGTTGCACCCGTCAATTGTTGTTTCCAATAGGAAAGATGGTTTTGCAAATGCTCTTTAGACCATTGACGCTGCCAAACTGCAAAGTCAGCATATTGAATGGGAAGTTCTGGCAATGATGAGGGTTTGCTATGAGAAAAAGCTTCGTAAAGTGCTGCTACTTCCCTAATGAGCGATCGCATCGACCAACCATCACAAATAATATGGTGCATAACGAACACCAGCACATATTCTTGTTCACCCAGCTTCAGCAATGTGCCTCGCAACAAAGGCGCTTTGGTTAAATCGAAAAATCTTTTAACTTCCTCAGTTACAAAATCTTGAATCTTGTCCCCCCCTTGATAAGGGGGGTTAAGGGGGATCGAATTTTTAACTTCCTCAGTTACAAAATCTTGAATCTTGTCCCCCCCTTGATAAGGGGGGTTAGGGGGGATCGAATTTTGAACTGTTGAGAAATCCAAAATCGACAATCTAAAATCCCAACTGGGATGGATAACTTGCACAGCTTGTCCATCCACCATCTCGAAAGTGGTTCGTAACGCTTCGTGACGGCGCACAATTTCATTCAAACTTTTCTCCAGCGCCTCCACATTCAACGAACCTTTTAAATGCACAGATGAAATTTCGTTGTAAGCGTTTCCAGAATCAAACTGATGCAAAAACCACAATCGCTGTTGTGCAAAGGAAAGCGGTGCAGGACTTTGTTCGGCACGTCGAGGAATAGTTTTTAATTTGGAATTGGATTCAACTTCCCCCCGCAATCGCTTTTCTAAAAGCGCTCGTTTGGCAGGCGAAAGTTTAGACTTTCTTGCTAAAAGTTCGTCTTTTCTGATGTCCATAGTCCCTCTACACCCTATTTATTCCTCATCGTTTATCTGAACTTATACATAATTACCTGCTTATTACTGGTAAACTACTGATACAAGTTCCTCAGCTTCTTCAGGTAATTGTTCCAATTCCTCAATTAGCATTTCTTCGATAAAAAATGCTAATTCTGCCACAGTAGGTGCTTCAAACAAAGTACTGAGAGATAAGTCTACTTGGAAATCTTTCCGCAGTTGGGAAATTAACTGAATGCCGATCAGGGAATGTCCGCCCAAATCAAAGAAGCTGTCGTGAATGCCTACCTGTTGAACACCTAGTAATCTTTGGTAAGCTTCTGCAATTATACTCTCTATTTGATTGCTTGGAGCAACTGATGACTCGCTAGTAGATAGTGGGTATTGAGTAGTAGGTAGTGGGGAATTTACTTCCTGTTTTCCTACTTGTTTTCTCGGATCAATCCAGTAACGCTGACGCTCAAATGGATAGGTTGGCAACGGGATACGATAACGAGATTCCCCAGCATAAAACCCAGACCAATCTATTTGGAATCCTCCTAACCAAAGTTGACCCAAAGTATTCAATAAAAATGCTACATCCGATTGGATTTCTTTGGGATGGCGCATGGAGTTTAGCACTAGCCCATTGTGATGTTGCAAAGCGAAAGTACTTAAGGTTTTTCCGGGGCCAACTTCTAGAAAAATGCGCCCAGGTTGTTGCAGTAAACAGGCGATTCCTTCGTTAAATCTTACCGTTTGTCTGAGATGTTTTGCCCAATAAATTGGCTCTGTCGCTTCTTTGGCAGTAATCCAAGTGCCAGTTAAGTTAGAAACAAAGGGAATTTGAGGATACTTTAATTTTATTTTCGCTAATTGCTCGATGAAAGGTTCGATAATCGAATCCATTATCTGGGAATGAAAACCACCAGAAGTCTGCAAACGACGAGACTCTATACCCTCTTTTTTCAGGCGAATTTGCAATGCTTCTACTGCGTTTATCGTACCAGAAACAACGCATAAAGATGGCGCGTTGTTTGCAGCTAAAGAAAGTTCCTCATTCAACAAAGGTTGTACTTCTGCTTCCGAAAGTGGAACGGAAAGCATGGCACCATTAGGAAGTTCCTGCATCAGTTGTCCGCGAATTGCTACTAATGCCAGTGCATCTTCTAAGGAGAAAACATCAGCAATACAGGCAGCTACATATTCTCCAATGCTATGACCGATTGCTGCAACAGGACGTATTCCCCAACTCATCCATAATTGAGCGAGAGCGTATTCGATCGCAAATAGAATTGGTTGGGTAAAACAGGTTTGTTTAAGTTGTTCTTCAGCAGCTTGGATTTGTTCTTCACTAGGATAAAGAATATGGCGAATATCTAATCCCAAATGCGGTTTAAGTATGTCGGCACAACGATCGATTTGTTGAGAGAATACTGACTCGGTTTGGTAAAGTTCTCGCCCCATATTTACATATTGCGAACCCTGTCCGGGAAACATAAATACAACTGAGCGATCGCAACATTCCTGAAAGCTGCTAAAAACTCGTTTTGCTGCCTGAGTTTCTAACGCCTTCACCGCATCTTCTATATCCTGACAAACAACAGTCCGCCGATAACTAAAACTTCGTCTTCCTACCTGTAATGTGTAAGCTACATCTGCAAGGTTTAAATCTTTTTGTTGCTTGAGGTAATCAACCAGATTTGTTGTCGCCGTTTCTAATGCTGAATTAGTTTTAGCAGAAAGAACTAATAAATGATTCTTTCTCCCCTCTGCGTTTGACAAAGAGACGTTGCGCGTGAAATTATGAGATTCTTCCAAAATTACATGAGCATTTGTGCCGCCAATACCGAAAGAACTGACTCCAGCGCGACGGGGAGTGCCATTACTTTTCCATTCAGAGAGTTTGGTATTCACATAAAAAGGACTCCTGTCAAAATCAATTTCAGGGTTAGGTTCTTGAAAGTGCAAACTAGGGGGTATTTGTTTGTTTTTGAGAGCAAGGACGGTTTTAATTAAACCTGCGACGCCAGCAGCAGTATCTAAATGTCCGATATTGCTTTTTACCGAACCAATGGCACAGAATCTTTTCTTATTTGTATAAAGTGAAAAAGCTTCTGTGAGTGCGGCAATTTCTACCGGATCTCCTAGAGGTGTTGCAGTACCGTGAGTTTCGATGTAAGTAATAGTTTCGGGATTAATTCCTGCTAAGCCAATAGCTTCTGCGATCGCTCTTGTTTGTCCCTCCACACTCGGCGCTGTATATCCAACTTTTAAAGCACCGTCATTATTAATAGCGGCTGATTTGATTACCCCATGAATGCAATCTCGATCTGCGATCGCATCCGACAATCTCTTCAAAACCACAATTCCCACGCCGTTACCGATCGCAGTTCCCTGCGCTTTGGCATCAAAAGCTCGGCAATGTCCATCAGGAGATAAAATTCCGCCTTCCTGATACAAATATCCAGTTTTATGCGGCACAAATATAGAAACTCCACCCGCTAAAGCCATATCGCATTGATAGCTTAACAAGCTAGAACAAGCAAAACTTGTGGCTACCAATGATGTGGAACAAGCAGTCTGAATATTAATACTTGGCCCCCGCAAATTTAACTTATAAGAAAGGCGAGTTGTGAGGAAATCTTTGTCATTTCCCATTAATGCTTGACGACCGCTGATCGCTTCTATAAATTCGCGGTTTGAATAAAGATTGTTGAACAGGTAACTGTTCCAACCAACCCCCGCAAAAGCACCAATTCGATCCGGGTAAGTTTCCGAATTATAGCCAGCATTTTCTAATGCTTCCCAAGCACATTCTAAAAACAGCCGATGTTGCGGATCGGTCATTTGTGCTTCTCTGGGACTGAAGCCGAAAAAGGCTGCATCGAATAAATCTATGTCTTCTAAAGTTGCCCCAGCTTTTACATAATTCGGTTGCTTCAAGTCCTCCGGTTCTATCCCTGAATCCAACAACTCTTCATCATTGAAAAATCTAATTGATTCTACGCCATCCCGGATATTTTGCCAAAATTCGTCGATGTTTTTGGCACCGGGAAAACGACCTGCCATGCCGACAATCGCTATGCTTTCTAACTCCTCAGTCATTTCCCAACCTCACTTGTTTCATTAATCTTTTTTGACGTTTAAGAGCCAATCTTTGCTTCTGAACTAAATCGCTAATCTCTTGTAATATTGGCTTTTGTTCTCGTTTTACACTCAAATATTTAGCCAATGATTCGATAGTTGGATATTTAAACATTTCAACCATCGAAATGTTTTGCTCCAACCTCGCTTGTAGTCTGCTATGCACCTGGGATATCAACAATGAATGTCCGCCGAGGTCGAAAAAGTTGTCATAAATCCCCACTTTTTCTAATTGCAATACTTCTTGCCAAATAACAGCGATAATTTGTTCCAGTTCAGTTTGCGGCGAAACATAAACTACTTCTAATTCTGGACGCAGACTTTCGGGTACTGGCAATGCTTTACGATCGACTTTACCATTAACTGTCAGTGGCATCGAATCCAACGTCACCAAGGCCGAAGGTACCATGTATTCTGGCAGTTTTTCTGCCAAATAGGTTCGCAATTCGCTAATTGTCAGAGTTTCCCCAGGATGAAGAACTACATAAGCGATTAAGCGATCGCATTTTGCCAAAACTACACATTCCCGCACTTTGGGATGGTGACTCAACACCGCTTCAATTTCCGATAGTTCAATGCGGAATCCTCGCATTTTCACCTGATGGTCAATTCTCCCGAGATATTCAATAATTCCATCAGCACGATAACGCGCCAAATCCCCTGTTTTGTAAAGCCTTTCTCCGGCACCAAAAGGATTAGGAATAAAGCGTTCCGCAGTGAGTTCGGGACGATGCAAATAACCTCTAGCAACACCCGCGCCGCCGATATACAATTCGCCTGTGATTCCTACAGGTACTGGTTGCAAATATCGGTCTAAAATGTAAAGTTGAGTGTTAGCGATCGCACGACCAATAGGAACCGATCCCGACTGCTTATCTTTTGCTGCTTGATAAATGCAGCATCCAACTACGGTTTCTGTTGGCCCATATTCGTTAACCAACATGGTATCGGGTGCGTTTTCTTGCCAAAAAGCAATGCTTTCAGCTAATAAATTTTCGCCACCGATAATAAATGCTCTAGTTTTCCCAGCAGCTGACTGCGGCAATAACTGGTGACTCAATAATTCTAACTGAGCAGGAGTAATTTTTACCAAGCTAAAGTTGGAATTATTTCGTAGCGTCTTCGCCAGAGTTTCTACACCTTTCTCTTCCGGCAGAAGTTCAACTCTTCCACCTACTAATAAAGGTGAAAATAGCCCTGTAATAGTCATGTCGAACGAAATCGAAGAATGAACGGGCGAACCTTCTCCTTGTTCGACGCTATAAGCTTTTGTACACCAACTAAGGTAGTTTACCAAGCCTCGGTGATGAATCAAAGTTCCTTTGGGTTTACCCGTAGAACCGGAAGTATAAATAACGTAGGCAATATTATCAGCGCAGACATTACTTATGGGATTTTCTGAAATTTCTTCGCCAATTTCCTGCCAATTTGTATCTAAACACACAACCTTTCCTGGATGGGCAGGTATTACTTCTAATAGGTGTTGTTGAGTCAATAGCACAGGTGCTTGAACATCCTCCAACATAAAAGCTAGTCGTTCTTTTGGATAGGTAGGGTCTAGCGGCACATAGGCTCCTCCCGCCTTCAAAATGCCCAAAAGTCCCACCAACATCTCAATAGAACGTTCTACGCAAATGGCGACAAAAACCTCTGGTTTTACCCCTAGCTTTTGCAAGTAATTTGCTAGTTGATTCGCCCGCTGGTTGAGTTCTCGATAGGTTAATTGTTCGTTCCTAAAGATAACTGCAACTGCATCGGGCGTCCGTTGTACTTGCTCCTCAAACAATTGATGAACGTACAAATTATGTGAGTATTCTGTTTTAGTCTGATTCCACTCGATTATTAGCTGATTTCGCTCAACCTCTGTTAGCAAAGGTAAATCCGAAAGGCGTTGGTTAGGATTGGCAACAATACCTGCCAACAAATTTTGGAAATGCCCCAACATTCGGTTAATCGTAGTTGCTTTAAACAGGTCGGTGTTGTACTCGAAAGTAGCAACAAGTTCCCGCCCTCTATCTTCCACAAACAAAGTTAAATCAAACTTTGCCGTTTTTGTATCAACCTCTTGAACTTGCAAGTTTAAATTCGCAACTTCCAAAGTTGGCATAGGGAAATTCTGGAGAGCAAACATTACCTGAAATAGCGGTGTGTGACTCAAATTTCGCTCTGGATGCAGTTCCTCCACCAACTTTTCAAAAGGTAAATCTTGGTGCGAGTAAGCATCTAAAGCAACCCGACGTATCCGCTTCAGTAACTCTGGGAAACTGGGATTGCCCGAAAGATTACTTCGCAATACTAAAGTCTTGACAAAAAATCCAATTGCTGACTGAATTTCAGCGTTATTCCGGTTAGCAATAGGCGAACCTACGAGAATATCATCTTGATGAGTGTAGCGGAAAAGCAACGTTTTGAATGCCGCCAGCAAGGTCATAAATAAAGTCACACCTTCCTGCTGACTCAGTTCTTTAATTCCCTCCCGCAAAGCTTCCGGTAGTACTAAAGTTTGCCTAGCACCTCGGAAAGTAGAAACTGTTGGACGCGGATAGTCAGTTGGTAAATTCAGTACCGGAAGATTACCGCCTAATTGCTGCTTCCAGTAAGCAAGTTGAGACTCTAAAACCTCATCTTTTAACCACTCTCGCTGCCAATAGACATAATCTACGTATTGAATAGTATTTTCTGGCAAAGGCGAAGGTTTTCCAGTTAAGAAAGCTGCGTAAAGTGCTGTCATTTCGCGAATCAAAACACCAGTAGACCAACCATCAAAAATAATGTGGTGCATGGTGAGGAGTAATATGTTATCCTCTGCATCCAGACGCAATAATTTGGCTTTAAATAAACTTCCCTCTCCTAAATCAAAAGGTTGTTGAGCTTCCCGATCTAGAAAACTTTCGATTGAAAATTTCCAGTCTTGTAGGATAGGCATCTTGCCTGCCATCCCCACTCCCCAATCGCCTGACCCCTGAATTACCTGAACTAATTCCCCATTTACTTCTTTGAAATTCGTTCGCAAGACTTCATGGCGTCTGATAATTTCTTTTAGACTTTCCACCAGCGCCAACTCATTTAACTGCCCTTTTATGCGAACAGCGATCGCAATGTTGTAAGCAGAAGAATTTGGTTCTAACTTATTGATAAACCAAAGTCTTTGCTGAGCAAAAGAAAGCGGATGTTCGTTAGAGTTTCTCTCAACGGGAGATAGATTTACCGAATTTACTATGTCGTTTGTAAGCTGAGAGAGTATCTGCATCGCCAGTGCAGAAATACTAGCACCCTCGAAGAAGTCAGCCACAGATACGGTTACTTTAAAATCAGCTTCAATTCTATTTTTTAATTCAAAGACTTTTAAGGAATCCAAACCAAAGCTAATCAAAGGTTGGTCTTTGCCCGCGAAAGATGGCGAAACACCGATAATTTGTGCCACCTGTTCCAGAAGATAAGATTCTAAAAGTGACTGACGTTCTTCCTGGGAAATTGCTAAAATTCCCTCTCGATTTAAACGAGTTGAATTTTCCGCCTTTTCTTCACTTGCCAAAAAGCTGCTTGCTAATACTTCCAAAGTGCCTGCTAGAAATTCTGCCTTGCAAGCACGGCGTTGAATTTTACCGCTAGAAGTTTTCGTAGTACTCCCACCTTTAATCAGCACCACAGCATAAACTTGCACTTCATGTTCCAGAATCACTGCCTGACGAATCGCGGCAGTTACTTCCTCGAAATCCGGTTTTTGGCGAAATTCTAACTCTTGTACAACTATCAATCTTTCTTCATTTTCTACTTCCACTGCAAACGCCGCCACGCTGCCTTTCCGCAATGCCGAATGACTGCTTTCTGCTGTTAGTTCGATGTCTTGCGGGTAGAGATTGCGACCTCTGATGATAATTAAATCTTTCAGCCTTCCAGTAATAAAAAGTTCGCCATTTTGTAAAAAACCTAAATCTCCAGTCCTTAAAAATGCCCCTGTGGGGCAGGCATCCTGCCTGCCATCAGCTAAATAGGCGCGAAAAGTTGCTTCTGTTTCTTGTTTTCGATTCCAATAACCCTGACCAATACTTGGCCCAGATACCCAAATTTCCCCCACTTCATCGGGTTGACAGCAGGCTAATTTTTCAGGATGTACAATAACAATTTGCTGTTCGGGTAAAGTGCGTCCGCAACTGACAAAACTTCGGATATCCTCTGTTTTATTATCAGCTTCAATTACGCGATCGCACTCCAACCCCGATGCGCTAACTGTCTTCACCGCCGGAAAATCTGCCTTTACTTTGCCGGAAATCATTAAAGTTGCTTCCGCCATCCCGTAACAGGGGTAGAAAGCTTCCCGACGAAAACCGCATGAGGCAAAGGTTTCCGAAAACCTTTCTAAAGTTTCCCATCGAATCGGTTCGGCACCGTTAAAAGCCACACTCCAACTGCTTAAATCGAGAGTTTGGCGTTGTGCGGGAGTAATCTTTTGAATACACAATTCATAGGCGAAATTAGGGCCACCGCTAGTAGTACCTCGATAATCGGAAATAGTCTTTAACCAGCGATAAGGATTCTGTAAAAAAGATGCCGGAGACATTAAAAAGCAAGGAAATCCGCCATACAAAGGTTGCAGTATCCCACCGATTAATCCCATGTCGTGGTAAACAGGCAACCAAGAAACAAATTTACTTGCTGGCGAATGTTCCATGTATTGGTAAGTCGTGGCAGCGTTATGCAATAAATTGCCATGACTCAACATTGCGCCTTTCGGTATTCCCGTGGAACCGGAAGTATATTGTAGAAAAGCTAATGTATCTGTTTGAATAAACGGTTCTTCCCAACAATCTTCTATTCCCGCAGGCAAGTTATCGGTAGTTAACCACTGTAGAGAACTTACATCAATTAAAGATTTAATTTTGGATTGAATTGCCGATGTAGTAAGCGCGATCGCAGCCTGTGCATCCGATGCGATCGCTTTGATTCTTGGCGTATTCCGATGATTGCGTGGCGGATAAGCAGGAACCGCCACCACTCCCGCATACAAACAACCGAAAAAACCCGCCAAATAATCCAACCCCGGTGGATAAAGCAATAAGGCACGTTCCCCACTCAAACCCATTATCTGAAGTTGAGATGCGATCGCTCGGCTGCGTCGATCCAACTCACAATAAGTCCAGCTTGCTTGTGCAGTTTCGACCTCTTGCAAGAAAGTAAAAGCAGATTGCTCGCTCTGGTGCAAAGCCCTGTGGCGCAACAGTTCTACAATTGTGGAACCATCAACCGGAAGTTGTGGAAAGTCATTCTTGGGGGTCATTCTTTTTAGTGCCAACTCTACCTAATAGCAATGCAGTTTCCGTCGCTCTTGTGGGGTGGGCATCCTGCCTGCCCTTGAGGTTGTTTTTTGAAGAGGTCTATTGGTGTCTGCGAATTTTTGCGGGGTGCAAGCGATCGCAACACCTCTAATCGCCGCAAAGCTGGACAAAGGTGGAAAACGCATACATTTACCCCTCATTTAACGTCAAATCAGCAATTCTAAGCAGGCGCAAGCATTCTGAGATTGTGCAAGACAAAACTTACTTCTTCAGGACGCATTTCGCTTAACTCGACTTTTGCACAGGGGTAGGGGGTATTAGCTTTGGCGACAGCCAGCCGCTCGTCCATAGCGACACGGAGTCCGGGTGATACGCTACCGATCTTCGTGGCCAAGATATCAGACCTTGAGCAGCAATGTTTCCGTATCCAATGCCGTAGTGCTGAGCTTGGCGACTACGAGGGCAGTCTGGCTAACCAGCTTATTTAACAGCTTCTCCTTTAAGCTATTGCTTTTTTTTATCAATAACTTTACTAACAGTAGAGAAACTTTGCGATCTTGACAAGCAGTAAACGAAAAGTATTTGCAAATTATTTCGGTATATATATAAACAAAGCTAATATTCTGAGTCTCTAAAATTAGGTTGAAGTTATTTAAAGTCCTCTGAGGACAATCAATACCAACGATCTGACGCTCCAAGATCCCCTCGTCTTAAAGTAACCGCCTCATGGCTGGCTTAAAACTTTTACTGTAGAAAATTGGCTCAAGCGATCGCATTCAGGATGAATCTCCATCTATCCAGAGAGGCAAAAGCTGTAACCCAGCCAGATGGTTAAAACTTAATGCATAAAATTTTCATTAAACTTGCTTGCTATTCTCAACTAGAGCATGATACTTATTGAAAATTATTCTTGATTACTCAGGCAGATGGCTGCATCGGGACGCTGCAAGCAAAAGATCTTTGCTGCGCCCACCGACCGCCTTGAATTTTCAACGATTGTGTGAGGAGACGCGAGTGAAACAAGTACAATTCCTGAATGCCCTTGGATTGGCAGGTATCGTATCGGTGTTGGTTTCCACACCAGCCTCGGCGCAGATTGTCGAGGTGACTGGCGTGCGACTTAACCCAACACCGGGAGGCGTAGAGGTAATCCTAGAGACGGAAAACGGTAAACCGCTACAAGCCTTCAGTGCCAGCTACGGTCAAACTTTCTTTACAGATGTAATTACCGCAAAGCTGCGTTTACCAGAAGGCAAACCGTTTCGTGCCAACAACCCAGCACCAGGAATTGTTTCCGTCACCGTTGCACCATTGGATGCAAATAGCATCCGAGTCACAGTTATCGGTGAGGCAGGTGTACCCACCGCAAGAGTGACTTCCGGGAATAGGGGTTTAATTGTCAGCTTGAATTCCACGCCTGATAGCACCGCTGTTCGACCCACACCGACTCGACCCCCAGGAGAAGTGGGGATAGAAGTTCGTCCTGTCGAACCCACCAGACCATCGGGTCAACTGGGGACACAGGTTCAACCTACCCAACCAACCATACCATCGGGTCAAGTGGGGACACAAGTTCGCCCTACCCAACCAACCACACCAGAAACTCAGCCACAAAGAGAACAGCCAATTGAAATCGTCGTCACAGGACAGCAGGAAACATATCGAGTCACCGAAGCGACGACTGGGACCAGAACAGATACCCCCATACGAGACGTTCCTCAATCGATTCAAGTTGTTCCCCAACAGGTATTAGAAGACCGACGAGTTACCCGCTTAGAAGAAGCCCTCAGAAATGTCAGCGGCGTCAATCAAACAACTTCATCGCTGAGTACGTTTGAGCAATTTAACATTAGAGGCTTTCAAAGCCTAAATATTCTCAGAAATGGTTTGAGGGATAGTAGTAACACTCAAGTGCCAAACGAAACTGCACTGATTGAGAGAGTAGAAGTCTTGAAAGGGCCAGCCTCAGTTTTGTTTGGTCAAGGCAGCCCCGGCGGTGTGATTAACATTGTGACAAAAAGACCCGAACGCGATCCCTTCTATGAACTTGAATTCACAGCAGGAAACTATAACTTTTATCGTGGAACAGTCGATCTGACCGGACCGCTGAACAACCGCCGAAATCTTTTGTATCGATTCAATTTTTCCTACCAAAATTCAGACAGTTTCGTTGATTTTGCGGAAACTGAGCGCTTATTAGTTGCCCCCGCGTTGACTTGGGCGATTAGCGACCAGACAAGAGTAACCCTACAAGGAGAAATTATCAGATCGAGTTTTCCAAACTATCGCGGTTTACCAGCCATTGGCTCAGTGCGCTCCAATCCCAACGGTAGAATACCGATTAACCTCAATATTGCCGAACCCGGTAAAGACTTTAACGATAACCGCGTTGAGCGAGTTGGGTACGAGCTTGAGCATCGATTTAGCCAAAACTGGTCGTTGCGTAATGCTTTCCGGATTACACTATTTTCTTACGACCAAGACAGTTTCTTTCCGAATAGTCTAGAACCAGATGGTCGCACGCTGAATCGCGGTTACGCAACAGGAACTAGCAGTACAGATACCCAAATTTTTACAACAGACTTGGTTGGTAACTTCTCCACAGGGCCAATCGAACATAAGTTACTGGTTGGAGTCGAGTTATTTAGAGAAAATCTGTTCAAAAACAGATTTGATATTGGAGATATTGCGCCCCTCGACGTTTTCAATCCAGTCTATGGCGCGCCTTTAGGCCCTATTACCTTCAGTATTGACAATGGGACCTTGACACAATCGGCTGGGTTTTACATCCAAGATCAAATTTCACTTTTAGATAACTTGAAATTAGTTCTGGGTGGACGTTTCGATCTATACGAACAAAGGCTAACAGATAAATTAGCCGATACCAGAACAGAGCAATCCGAGCAAGCATTCAGCCCCAGGGTAGGCATTGTATATCAACCCATTCAACCTATTTCACTTTACGCTAGCTTCACGAGGTCATTTAATCCTGTCAGCGGAACTGGCTTTGACAACGCGCTATTTCAACCCGAAGAAGGCACTCAATATGAAGTGGGCGTCAAAGCTGATTTGTTAGGAGGAAGACTTTCTTCCACCCTCGCTTTTTATCAACTGACGCGCCAGAACGTTCTCACCCCAGATCCTAGAGATGCTAATTTTTCTATCCAAACAGGCGAACAGAGAAGTCGGGGAATTGACTTAGATATATCTGGCGAAATCTTACCGGGATGGAGAATAATTGCTTCTTACGCTTATATAGATGCGCGGATTGTTGAAGACAACGCCTTTGCTATTGGAAACCGACTGGATAACGTGCCTCAACACGGCGCTAGTTTGTTTACAACTTATGAAATTCAAAGCGGTAATTTGCAGGGGTTAGGTTTTGGTTTGGGTTTGTTTTATGTTGGAGAACGCGAGGGCGATCTTGGCAACAGTTTTACTTTACCAAGTTACTTACGCACCGATGCTGCAATTTTTTACAGGAGGGGAAACTTGAGATCGGCTCTCAATGTTAAGAATTTGTTTGACAATAGATATTTTGAAAACGCTGAAGGCCCTTTGCGCGTTTTTCCCGGTTCGCCTTTGGCAATTCAAGGTTCAATTGGTTTTGAATTTTGATGGCTTTTTTGTCAGTTGTCACTAAATTTTTTCAACCATTAGGAGGCTCAGCAGCAATGAAGTTACGGCAAGTTGCATTATCTTTGCATAGGTATATAGGTTATATCGCTGGATTGGTGCTAGTTTTTATTGCTTTAACTGGTAGTTTGTTGGTGTTTAAAAATGAAATAGATCGCTTTTTTGAGCCGCAGTTACTACAAGTTGTTCCAGGAGAAAAGCGCGTGCCTCTACAGTCTGTAGTGGACAAAGTTCGCTTCAACTATCCAGAGCTTTCAATCAAATCTGTTGATATCCCGTTGTCAGCGGCAGGAGTTTATAAAATTTGGAGCGAATCTAAGAGCAAACAAACAGTTTTTTTGTACGTCAACCCCTACAACGGAGACATTCTTGGCTCCCGCTTGCAGGAAAAAACTTTGATGGATATTCTCGTTAACTTACACATCAACTTGCTTATGGGTGAAACAGGTGCAGTTGTAGTAGGAATTTATGGGCTGTTATTGCTAATATTATGCGTAACAGGGCTGTTTTTATGGCCTGGGTGGAAAAAATTTGCTTCAGGATTTAAGATCAGGTGGAAAGCTCCAGGGAAATTGATTAACTACGATGTCCATAAAGTAGTTGGTATATTATCGGTTGCGTTTCTCTTGCTGATTGTATCGACAGGGGTAGCAATGAGCTTTTTCACTCAAGTTGAAAAAGCACTGTACTCGCTGACAGCAACTCCAATGCCTACTATTCCTTCAAAGTCCCAGCCTGCTGCTGGTAGGAAAACTGTGGCAATTGATTTGATTTTGAGCAAAGCTGAGCAAGCTTTACCAGGTACTCAAACAATTTGGATCGATCTACCGCCTGATTCGCAAGGATTGTTTAGAGTTGGTAAACGATTTTCTCAAGATACTTCTCTGAGTAGCGCTAGTAGTGATAGCCAAGTATTTGTTGACCAATATAGCGGAAAAGTTGTGCAGGTTAATACGGTTCAGAATGCACCTTTAGCTACTCAAATTATATATTCGCTTTACTCTTTACATATTGGTAGTTATGGTGGATTGGAAATGCGAATACTTTATGTATTTATCGGGTTAGCACCGGCTGGATTATTCTTTACTGGCTTGGTATTGTGGCGATCGCGCCAGTGGGCGATCGCTCGTCGCCAAGAAGCTATTCGGCGGAGTCAGCAAGTTATATCGTAACTCGATTAAAATTAAAAATTTTACCGATAAGCTATTGACAAATAGCAACAAAGATGAGTAAAAACATAAGCTGTCTTACAAAGCCAACATCAGAATATTTGTCATCTCCTGATTTGTTAGCTACGAATTACCAAAATGCCCCAATTAATCGATCGCGTTCTTAAAGGTTTGTTACTAGCTTGCTTGTCTTTTTTCTTGGTGGCAGGTTGCAGCGGCAATTTTCATAAAAATATAGTAACTTCTCATTCGCCAAGGGCGATTTCAGCCTGTAGAATTATTAAACATGCAATGGGTGAAACTTGTATTCCTGCTAATCCCCAGCGCGTCGTAGTTCTTTGGACACCCACTCTAGCTAACTTGCTTGCCCTTGGTATTAAGCCTGTTGGAATTACTTCCTATCCGGCTGCTTCTGGGATACAGATACCAATTTACTTGCAAGATAAAGTGACTGGGGTTGAATGGGTTGGAGATCAGAATCAACCTAATTTAGAAAAAATTTTGCGACTGAAGCCCGATCTGATTCTGGGAATTATTATTAATCGGAAGATCTACCCGCAATTGTCTCAAATTGCTCCTACAGTGTTGTTCGACTGGGAAGGAACATCATTTTGGAAAAAAAATTTTATTGATGTAGCCAACGCACTTGGTAAAACTGAGACAGCAGGGCGACTGCTGAAAGATTATAGCCAACGCTTGAAAAAGTTGGAAATGGCCTTGAGCGATCGCAACAAACAACAGAAAATTTCTTTTGTACATCTCTGTTGTGATGAAATAGCTGTCGATGCAAAAAACTCGTTCATTGGCTCGATTCTTGAAGCAGCAGAACTGCAACGTCCTCCCGCACAGGATATTGTAATTCCTTCGGGCAGAATAAAGCTTTCTTCTGAAGAATTAGAAAAAGCAGATGGTGATATTCTGTTTGTGGCAACTTTTGCGGAAAACGATCGGCAGATATGGAACAGGCTCAAGCAAAAACCTCTTTGGAAAAAATTGCGAGGTATCCAACAAAATCGCGTATATTTAGTCGATTACTCGGTCTGGCGCGGGGGAGATATTCTGGCGGCAAATGTAGTAATCGATCAGTTGTTTAAATATCTTGTTTTGGCAGAAAAGCAAACCTTATTACCTAGTATATCGTGCGTACATTCAGCATTATTTGGAGCGGTCAACTTGTTTCTACAATTGGCAGTTATATGACCGAATTTGCCCTGACCTTATGGGTTTGGCAAATTACAGGTTCGGCAACTGCACTCAGTTTAGTTGTTTTCTTCTCCCAACTGCCTCGTATTCCCATTTCTTTATTTGCTGGTGCTATTGTAGACCGCTGCGATCGCAAGCACCTGATGATGGTGGGGGATGCGATCGCAGCACTTTGCACGATTGCTATTTTACTGTTGCATATTACAGGCAATCTACAAGTTTGGCATTTGTTTGTCACCAGTGCCGTTAAGAGTGCCTTTGGTGAAATACAGTTTTTGGCATACTCGGCTTCAATTGCGTTAGTTGTCCCCAAACAACACTATACTCGCGCCAGTAGTATGGGTGCCGCCGTGCATTACGGTTCTAGCATTGTTGCTCCTGCAATTGCCAGTATTTTCTACCCGTTGGTTGGGCTAGTTGGAATTTTACTGATAGATTTAATTACCTTTGCGATCGCTATCTACACGCTGTTATTAGTAACGATTCCGCAGCCCACTCACCCAGAGCAAGATTATCCTAATATTTGGCAAGAATTGATTGTTGGCTACCGTTATATTGTTGCCCATCCCAGCTTGCTAGCCCTCTTAATTTCTATGTCATTATTTGTATTTGCCCATGACATTGGTGATGGGATTTATTCACCCATGATTTTGGCTATAACTGGCAATAATGCAACTTTGTTAGCTACTCTTTACTCTGCCGCTGGAATTGGTGGGGTTGTGGGTGCCTTTTTGGTTAGCATTTGGGGAGGCCCTAAACGGCGAATTCACGGGATGCTAATCGGTTTTATCGGTGCTGGCTTGAGCAAAACTATCTTTGGTTTGAGTCAATCGCTTTTTATCTGGATTCCTGCCCAATTTAGTTCATCGCTCAATTTTCCCTTACTGGGTAGTGCTAATGATGCTATTTGGCTGACCAAGGTGCAGCCACACCTACAAGGGCGAGTGTTTGCTACTCGTTCTGTAGCAGTACAAATCTGTGGGGCACTAGCCAGCTTGATTGCTGGGCCGTTGGCTGACTACGTTTTTGAACCAGCTATGATTGAGGGGGGCAATCTTTGGGCTGTTTTCGGTGGCATATTCGGTACGGGAAAAGGTGCAGGAATGGGGCTGCTATACGTTATATCTTCTGTGAGCTTGTTGCTTGTTGGCGCTATTAGTTATACCTTCCGCATGTTGCGCGAAGTAGAAAGTATTGTACCCGACCACGATGCAGGATTGGACTCTCAGAGGTGAAGATAATTCCCGTCCGAGGCAGTCCGATTGGGGGTTTGATTTGACGAACCTGTCGCGATGCGATCGCATGTAACAGGGGCTTTAGTCCCGATCTGTTTGTATTTCCTCGCGATCGCCAGCTTGCGAAGTGGGATAAGTTTGTCGAAAAATCCGCCTGACAAGGCGGATTTTTAAGCATCGACTGACCGAAAATTCTGAAGTTGAATTATTTGTCGGTTATCAAAGCACAGAAGCAATGGGGCATGACTTTAGGGGAAGGCGAACTGACTAAAATAGCTGTCACATTTGAGCGCGAAACCGAACCGCAAGTTATCCAGCGCCTATGGGAATTAATTGCCGATTGGGTTGATACAAATAAACATATTCCTTTAGAGGTCGCTCACGTTATTGGTTGCATTCCAGATCGCTTGCATTCGCAGAATTTGTTGGAAGGCGGTGTGGCTGGCTCTGTTATTGATACGCTCAATGTCATGGCACTGTTGGAAGATTCTAGACTCCTTCCCCTCCTGGAAGAATCGACGCGCCAACTGCTACATCAAATCGATATCAAACGAGTCCAAGATTCAAAAGTTGTTGATTTGTTGGGAGCGTTGGGGCGAGTGGACGGTCAATTTTTGCAGACCCTGGTTGAGCGAGATTGTCCGCCATTTCCTAGCAGAAATATTCGAGCAGTGGCTTTAGCCATTCGACGAGTAGAGCGAGAAGCTTCGTCCCTACTCGACCCGATGTTGGCTAGCGATTGGTGTCCGGGGGAAGTCAAGAGCCTAATTCTGGAGTGGCGCAGGGCTTGAATACTTTTGCATCCAGTACGATTGGAGATGCGATCGCTACAACGACAGTCAAATTGCGGTTGCTCGCAGCCTAACTTTGACTGTTCATTCATTCCACTATCTTGTAAAGGTGTCGCTGCCATCATTTTTTTTCCTAAAAATAATTAAAAAATAACTCAAACCTCTTCTTTAAGTTGATCGCAAACCGCCATGAATCCTGTTGAAAACAATGAGAAATCATAAAGCTTCTAGACTGGGCTTTCCGCGATTTCGCCGCCGCGACTGCTTCTTCTAGCACCGCCAAGCGCTGCATAATTTGAAGACATTATCAGCACATATAAATACTGCGCCTTCATCCTGGCTTTGTATTATCTAAGCCTAAATATTCTGTGTAGCAAATACACAAGTATTATAAAACACAGCCAAGCTTACTTTTGTAAGTATAAAAATTTATTTTATTAGTTTTTTTGTGTTTTTTGGGAAAGATTATACAGAAATAGTTGTCATTTATGGGTTTTATAAAGCATCATTTTTGTTAAATAACCGATCGCATTTCAGGCAGAGAAAAGCGATCGCTCTCCTTGCGTGTCAATAATGATGAGGAGATTAATCATGCTGGAAAAAATTGCCGTAGCAGCTACAGCAGCAACACTGTTTACTTTCTCTGTTGCAGAGGCGGTACAAGCTGCAAGTTTTACAGTTTTAGCCAGCGGATTGGACAATCCCAGAAAGCTTGCCTTTGGGCCGGATGGCGCTCTTTATGTCACAGAAGCGGGAAGAGGCGGATCTGGGCCTTGTCTGACATCTGCTGAAGGGGTATCCTGCTATGGGACAACCAACGCCGTCACGCGAATTCAGAACGGCGTCGCCGAGCGGGTGCTAACTGGTTTACCCTCCACTGCTTTTCTCAATGGCGATTCTGGTAGTGGAGCTACGGATATTGCTTTTGATAACGCTGGAAACCCCTTCATTCTGTTGAGTTGGATTGGCACACCAGAACAACGTGCTTCGGATAGTCGATTCTCCCCTTTTGGCACCCTCGTGCGCGTTGATAACTTAAATTCCAACCCAACTTTCAGCACAATCGCAGATTTAGAAGCGTTTGAAGTAGCGCAAAATCCTGATGGCGGAGAAATTTTAAGCAATCCCTTTTCTTTACTAATTGAAGATAATACTGCTTTTCTAACTGATGCCGCAGGCAACGATGCTCTGAGGGTGGAAACCAATGGCAGTAATTTAGCGGTGCAATCGGTATTTCCGCCACGCTTCGTACCCAGTCCTTTTGGTGGCCCTGCTTTTTCAATGCAATCGGTTCCCACATCAATTGCTCGTGGGCCTGATGGTGCTATTTATGTAGGCGAACTGACAGGATTTCCCTTTCCCCAAGGTCAGGCACGTGTCTATCGAATTAACTCTAATACTAATCAACCAGAAGTTTTTGCTACAGGATTTACCAATATCATCGATATTGACTTCGATTTGTTTGGCAATCTTTATGTCCTACAATATGCCGCGAACTCGCTTTTATCACCAGACCGAACCGGTGCGCTGCTGCAAGTCTCTCCTACTGGTGAGCGCCAGACTTTGATTATGGATGGACTAATCGCGCCTACAGGTTTAGCAATTGATTCAAATGGTAATATCTATGTTTCAAACAACGGTTTAAAAGCTGGACTTGGGCAAGTAATTCGGATTAGTCAAGTTCCTGAACCTAGTGCCGCATTAGGTTTGCTAGCCTTTGGTGCTTTAGGTGCAACTTCAGCACTTCTTCGCCAGCAGAACCAGCACAAATCAGCTACCAAAGGAATCTTCTTTTGATAGCAACCCGTAAAACTGATGCTTTGACCAGTCTTTTTCAAGTCGCGGATTGCATCTCGTGCTGCCGTCACATCAATTTCTAGCAGGATGGGGATATGATGCCGTTTGCTGCCCCAAATTAGTGTGAAGAGTTGTAATCAGGAAAATCATCTATGCAGAAGTTAGTCACAATTTATCTAGATCGAGAAGGTTATCGAATATTAGGAAAGCGATCGCCAGAACAAAGTCACGGTATTGTGCAAGAGCATTTAGAAGATTATCTCGCTGCTGGTTGGGAAATTAAATCGATCGCTGGTGGTGGTGCTGGTGCTGGTGAGGGTACTGGAAGTATTGGTTGTACTTGGGTTGTTGTTCTTTTAGAGAAACCTTGATTGCACTCGGTAATCAGGTGAAGTGACGGGAGAGAAGGTTTTTTACAGCTGCCAAGGGAGCCGTTATGCCGACGAATCGCAGGCAGGGTGAGGCACAATAAAGAGTTAGACAGCAGCGTTAAGGAAGGTAACCATGAAAACTGAACGCTCTGAAGATGTTCTCCAGTTCTGGTTTCCCAGTCAACCAAAAGGCGAAATAGCAGCAATGGTTCGTCAGTGGGAATGGTGGTTTCGTTCTGGTGCTGATGCCGATATAACGAAGCATTTTTCATCACTGCACCAACAAGCGGCGCGCGGTGAACTTGATGCCTGGTCGAATGAGCCACGGTCGCGGCTGGCGCTGATCGTCGTTCTAGACCAGTTCTCACGCACGCTCCACCGGGGAACTGCTCAAGCATTCGCACAGGACTCGAAGGCTTGCACCCTGGCACTCGAAGGGATTGAAATGGGTCACTACGCGGCTCTGGAAACCCCCTGGGAGAAGACGTTCTTCTTCCTGCCACTGGGGCATTCTGAGGATCTCAGAAAACTAGAGTTGGCGGTCAAGCTGGCAGAAGAACTCGTGCAGGAAGCATCGCAGGAGTATCGCGAGTTGCTAGAGTTTTCCGCCGCACAAGCACGCAGACATCGCGATGTGATTGCCCACTTCGGTCGCCATCCACATCGCAACGAAGCTCTAGGACGCCAATCAACCTCCTCTGAACTTGAGTACCTTGCCAGTGGGCAGCTCGTTCATACTCGTTCAATGCCACCCCACCTGTCGCAATTTCTTTCCAATACTTGAGGTCCCTTGATGGACGGAAGCCAAGGCTATGCAGGCAATTACAGAACACAAGGGAACGGGAGACACAGGTGAATGTTCGCCAAATCGAAGCTGCTATCTCAAACTAAGCAGTTCAATATCGAAACTACCATCATCCTCGAACACAAACGGGCCGCAGGCAATGTCGAGTGTGGAACGGTAGTGGTTGGAAACTGCCAAACCTCCAATCGTCTGGGCAGCAACGAGCGGGTCTGTACCGGGTGGTACAGTATTGATTGTTTGGACGTGCATCCAGTGAAACCAGGAACCCAAGGGAACGCCAGCAGCAGAAAACTCACCGTAGTAAATGCACAAACGTCGTTGGCCTTTGAGCAGTTCTTTTTCATCTTCGGTGAGTTCTTGCCTTTCCAGCAGGCGGAAAAACTGTTGCCGCAGTTCGTTGGAATTTGGATATTCCTGGATAGACCGCAAAACGATGGGGTAGCTTTTATCGATGCGATTAGGTCGTAGCAGTGCTATGCAGTGGTAGTTTTTGCCGGAAACGCGGCCTTCTAAACAGGGAATTAGCACCCCAAACAACTCAATCGTATCTGTAGGGGCGTAAAGTTGGCGATCGCTGAACAATCGATGGTACAGCAGCGTATGCGGGTTCTGCCGACTGGGATCTTCTGCGTGTGTCAAGATGCCTTTGTTCGTTCTACGTTCGTATTCCCACTTAGCCTCCAGCTGGAAGGGAGTCCCTGGTAAGGGATATTGGTGATAGTTAAGTTTGACTTTGGTATATTCTGCTTGGGTAATCGCTCCGTCCGGTGGCGGTGTGGCCTGCTGGCCTTCTCTGGTTGGGTCAATCTCGTCGGAAAGGGCAGCCGCCAGGGCAACCGCAGCCGCAGCCCCCGCCAGAATACTACCGCCTACGGTATCTGGGGTATCAATTCGCACAAAGTTCGCCGGATGGCAAACGTCGAGTTGGAAGCCAATCTCAAAGCTGTCATCCAAGCCGACAGGACTGGGTTGGTGAACAGTTTCTCCAATATCCCCATCCAACACGTGTTCGTTGGAAAGCACCATCGGGTTGTTGGCATTATCGAAAACAATCGCACCCAAGGTGCCATAGGTGAAGGGGCTAGAAGCATGTCCGATAGCAAGTCCGCCCAATAAGGGGTCTTTGCGGTTGGCACGGCTTCCAGATGGGGCAACGGACTCAGTAAATGGCCCCAATTGCACCACATCCGTTGGCACGCCGTCTATATCTGGAGGGACAAGTTGCCAGCCCCGGTGATTTGCGTCGGTAGCAGGTAACTTTTGTTGTACGAAGATTTGAATCGCAATTTCATTGGTGGTGGTAGCATCTTTGACTTTATAACCCACACCAATACCCGTGACGTTTTCCTGCTGCAACCAACTGTCTGCCACCCGATCCTTAACCGCGATCGCTTGTTCAATGGCTTGGCGGATTTGTTCGCTTTCTACTGGTTTTTGGAATTCAATTACATCCACTGGTAAACCATCTAATTCTTGAGGCAGCGGTTCCAAATTTCGTTGTGGCAGAGTTTCTAAGCTCAACTTTTCTCGAACGGTAATCACAACCGCAGCTTGACCTGTTAACAAACCGGCGCGGCGCTTCACACCAGCACCAACAGCAACAACACCCGGTCGCCGCAATAATTCTGAGCTGTATTGGTTGGCAACTGCAATTGCCCGTTCCAATTCGGCAGAAAATTCTGGAGTCGTCATAGCCTTTTTCCTATACGTTGAAGTGAAGATCGAACAAATTGACCACGTCTCGAATCGGGTTAGCGATCGCATTGCTGCCATCGTCGCTGACTGGTCCTGCGAAATTCAGCGCCACGGGTCTGCGACCGATCAGATCCACCCATAAGGAACCGGAATCTCCCCCTTGAGACAAAGGCTGATTGTTAGGCGCAGCCAGCTGTGCAATCAGCACTTGGTTGGTATAGCTAACACCATCGACGTTAGTGTTCAAGCTGATACTGGATACCAAGCCTCTTGTAGTGGCACTTCTGGCACCAGATTTGAAGACCGCATTGCCCAAGATGGCATTTTGAATTCCCCGATCGCCGTTATCCGAACGGTCGATGGCAACTGTACCGCCCGTGCTGCCGTTGATCGGTAAGTTGTTGTTACGGTCATCGCTTTGGGCTTCCAACACATTCAAGTCTATGGCTCTAGAGCCGTTCAGGCGGGCGATCGCTGCATCCACATTGCTGCTGCTGCGATTAGACTTGGCAGTAATATTGCCAATGACGAAGTTGGGGTCTTGTCCGGCAAAGATATAGTCGTAAACCAGGGAAGCCGCCGCTAGCAATGCCGCCAGAATAATTAAGATAACTTTCCACCACGGGTCCTCAAAAGCTAACGGGCCAAATTGACCGGCAAACGGTGGCGAAGGCACAATCCGATATTCAAACTCGACAGGTAACCAGTTAAAAGGTTTAAATCGACACCAGTTATCGCCTCCAGGGCCATCCCCCAAACCACCAGAACCGGGGTTAGTTTCGCCTGTGCCTCCCCCATCTTTGCATTCCGGGGAACCGCTGCAACAGGTATCCAACAAAGCATGTAATCGGCAAGGATCGACTGGTTTACCCGACAATAAATCTTCCAGGCTGCGTTTCAAATCATCCCGCAACCTATCGCGGTCAGAAGTTTTGCTGTCTTGTCCTGGTCTTGGCGGCTGTCGTTTGCAAGGATTTTTGAGTGCAGCCAGGGTTGCTTTCTCCAAACTTTCCTTATCGACAATAACCTTGTTCAACCGCATGTAGACCGTACCTTCCGGTACTTCTGCAACCAATTCTCGGTTCAGCGGGTCATAGGTAGAACGGGAGATAAAGATTTGCCGTGCTACTTGCCGTGAAGGTGCATCGTAGGCAGGGTCCCACGCCACCCGTTGAGCCACAAAATTCACATTGGGTTTACTTGGCTTGGCGCTGCTAACATCGAGTTTGAAGTAAATTGTGCGTTCTTGCCCTTTTCTCAAGACAGGTATTTTGACAAAACCGCCAGACATCTCTTGTTGCAAAGCCTTTTGTTCTGGCGTTGTCCACGCATCAATCACGCGAATTCCCTGAGATTGCAATTGGATGCGACTGGTGTTGGAAATCGAGATCGTCACACCCGTTGTTTCATCCCAGTCGTAATCCCAATCGTTGCGGATACGCACACCCATATATTGAATGCCTTGGCTGACATCAAAAATGCCGTCCGGTAACATGGTCAGAGTACCGCGATCCACTGCAAAGGGACGCTGAACCACATCAAAGATTGGATCGAGATCGACAGCAACGATCGTTAAATCGTCAAAATCTCCATCTCGCTGGTCGGGGTAATTGTCATCTGCCCCTAAAATCCGAATCAGTACTAACGGACTGAGAGAACCAACGGAACTTAAGACAGCGCTTTCCTGCCAGCCAGAACCAACTCCATTGTTCCATTCCAAAGTAACTGTCCAATTATCCCCATTGACAACTACTTCAGTGCCAACAACGCCAGGATAAATTCCATTCCCGCTACTGGCTCCTTCGATGCGAAAGCGCTGGTCAAATCCGGCATTCTTTTCGGTCACGCGCCATCGCCAATTTCCTTGAAAAACTTCAGACATTTGTTAATCCTCTATTTACTTGATTGCCGATTTTTTCGATAAAATTAGTATTTTTACAATGAGCAACCTATACCTAGAATCAAAAACTTGAACCTAAGTAAGTCGGATCTTCTACTACGTCTCTCAGCCGCAAAATTGTTAGCCTGATTTCGCTGAATGTCCTTAATTAATAGATCTAACTGTTTCCCGGACAAATTACCAGTCGCTTTTTTTGGTTAAACACGACTTGGGTAGATCATTTGAGTGTCACTTAAACATGCAAATATTGAGGTGCTTTACGAACGAATTTTATCGCTATAAATCTGCTTATGGCTTACGCTCATATTCCCAGCTTCTAAGAAAAATCGTTTGTTTGGTAACTAAAGAAGAACGAATAAATCTGGTTGATAGCCTCGTATTGCATAATTCCTACAATGCGAAGTAAAGCAAATTTTTCAGTACAAAATAGCGAGCAATCAACCAGATTTGCCCTAACAAATTTGATCTATTATCGTTTCCAAGTCGAGGTAGGAGTCTGCCACCTTGAGCAAAGCATCACTGGTTCTAGAACCAAAGCTGACGACCTCCACCCGCTTACCTCGGCTTTGCACGCTCTTAACCGGAAAGGTAAAGTCTCCATCCCCACTGACTAAAACAGCCGTATCGTAAGAGTTGGCTAAATTTACCAGATCTAAAGATAGTTCTACATCCAGATTTGCCTTTTTTGAACCATCCGCCCGCCGCACCACTTCTTTGCTCACAATCCGATAACCCTGCCGCCGCAACCACGATAAAAAACTCTTTTGTTTCTTGTTCGTTGGCTCGACACCCGTGTATAAAAAGACTTGGCAAACACTAGACTTTGCTTTCAGAAGCGAAAGCAGATGAGTGTAATCAATCTTGATACCTAGTGATGAGGCAGCGTGATAGAGATTGGCATCATCAACAAATATAGCCACTCGTTCCTTTTGACTGCGATAGGGCGATTTAGCAGTTGCTGGAATTGCTACCAAACTGGGTGGAATTGTTCGGCTAAAAACCTCTATTTTTAATGCCTGTTGTACTTCTGCTAGCTGCTGTTGCCATTGCTCCCAATTGCGAGTACGGTCGTGTAGAGCTTCGGTGCTGGCATCCAAATTTTCTAGCAGTTCCTGCTGTTCTTTCACCTGCTGTGTTAATGTCTGAATCTCTCCTAGCTCTATAATCTTTAACTGATGCTGGAGTTGATGCATTTTAGAGATAATGGGCGTTAAATGCGTCTTGGTTAAATACTTTTGAGGCATTGGGTCTGGTTGAGTGTAGGCTGCTTTCAAATTCTCTAATTCTGGAGAGTGCTGCTCGACATCAGCAACAGCACTCTGGTAGTTTTGTCGGGTCTGTTGTAGCCACTCAAAGCGGCGACGGTTGGAATCGTTAAGCAGCACTATGGCAAAAGAAAGCGGTACGACAGCATAGACTACTTGCCCGGAGATTGCTGAAATTCCCGCTCCAATTACCGAGCTAAACAGAGATATTTTGTTGGCAAGATTGAGTAGCTTGTGTTGCTCGTTATTAAGCGTTGACATAACTTACACCTAGACTGTAATAATTTGGTATTTGTCAATTAGTTAATTCTGGATTTTTTGGTCAGCTTTTGAAGTTACGAGAGATTTTGACTAGCTCCTGATGAATTCCAAATAACAAAATCAAGGCTTCACAAAAAATCCGCCACAATAAATTAGCCAGGATGATGATTCCCAATCCCACCAGAAGATTTCCCAAAGCTTGCTGTAACCCATAAATAGTGATACCAAGCAATCCGATAGCGTAAATGATTCGGATAATCAAAGAACTCACCATCATCCGAAAACCCAAAAAATCAACTACAAAGTTATTCATTATCCCTTGTCCTCCATGCTGTTGCTTGTCTAAAGGTTTTGCTTTATAGTAGATGCAGACTTAAACCGGCACGCGAATGTCTAAAACTTCGCTGATGCCAAGCCAAAACTTTTAAGTTGTTATCGATTCATCGGTAACTATCAAAAAATTGTTCAATTTGTTAGAAAACTTTACATTCAGATTGGGACGGGCTACAGCTTCACAAGAATTAATAATTTTTGGGGGCAGTGCTGCGTAATTTTTTAACTGGCTGCTGATGACTGAATGTTGGGTGAGATTCACGTTTGAACAAAAATTGGGCGATGAATGACCTGACTCCTGAGAAACAATGGGATTTATTAAAGGCAACCAATCTAATCTGGGGTCGTTGTTCTATGGATGAGCTAAGCGCGAAGCGAAGCAAGCTAATTGAAGATACCTGTAAGCATCCTCCCAGGAGTGTTGAGCGACAAAAAGGCTTGACGGAGATTATACGAGCCATAGAGCAATCCGGCAGGCTATGGCAAGAGAACATCCCCGATTATGAGGACGCCTTGCAACAAACGTGGTTGTATTTGTGCCGCAATCTTTGCGAAGCGAATACGGCTCAACAACCCTACGATCCCAATCGCAGTAGCGTTATTACTTGGCTGGATAAGTACCTCAAGCGACGACTGCAAGATTTCCGCATCGAGGCGGACAATCAGAAAGCTAGAACTGTTCAACCTATTCCAGGAAGTGAGGGAACAACCGATCCAGTGGATAATCTGCCAGCAGGTTCGGATCGTCCGCTGGCTATCCTAGAAGAGACAATCGAGTGGGTTCAGACAGATCCGGATGGGGAGTTAAGGCGCGTTCATATTAACGGACATCCAGAGGTCAATTGCCAAGTTTTAATTCTGCGCTGCTTACCTCCAAGAACTCCGTGGAAAAAGTTATCAGAGGAATTTGGCCTGCCGATTTCAACCTTGAACTCTTTTTATCAACGCCAATGCTTGCCCCGTTTGCGTAAATTTGGCGAATCTGAGGGATATCTCAACGAAGATTAGCGATCGCATTTTCCCAACCAAATGCCTTCTAACAACCGAACAATTAGGAAAACATTATGATTGGCAGCTTCCAAAGCATCGAAGAAAAATTCTTACCCCTACCCATCACTACCCAAGCACGACGGATAGCACGACAGAATGCTGACCAAATTCCCGATGCACCTACAGCACAGCAGGTATATCTCAACACATTGGCGGTATTGGCTGTCAACGACTACTTGCAAATGATGGGAATTGACACCGATCTCAAAGCCAGCGACAGCTTTAACCCCGTTCTGCGTCTAGCTGCCGATGTCGCCGACCTTAAAGTCACCGGACTGGGACATTTAGAATGTCGCCCCGTTACGCCAGGAGCGTCAACCTGCCACATTCCCCTTGAAGTTTGGGACGATCGGATCGGTTATGCGATCGCACAGATAGACGAATCTGCACGCAGAGCAACGCTGCTAGGATTTGTGCCATCGGTAACAACTGAAGAATTACCTATCAGCCAATTGCAACCCTTAGAAGCACTGCTGCGTCACCTGCATCAACTGAGGCAACCCGCAACTGCCGAAACACCAACGATCCTCAGCCAATGGTTTGAGAATCTGTTTGCCGCTGGTTGGCAGACCCTAGAAACCCTGTTTGGTTCCGATAGCGGGAATTTAGCGCCCAATTTTAGGGCCAGCTCCTCCTTGAGAGACTTGACAGAGGGGAGCATTAGAGCAGCCAAGCTGATTGATTTGGGCATTGAGTTGGGGAGTCAAACCGTAACCCTGCTCGTAGCCTTAATCCCCGAAGCAGACGGGCAAGTGGGGATTTGCGTGCAAGTGCATCCAGTACCAGGAGAAACCTACCTACCACCCGATCTCGTCCTAGCCGTGCTTTCGGAAACCGGGGAAACATTGCGTTCGGTGCGATCGCGCAGTCTCGATAACTATATTCAACTGCCCCGCTTCCAAGGTCGTCCGAGCGAGAGTTTCCGAATTCAAATCGCTCTCGATCGGGTTAGCTTGACGGAATATTTTATCATTTAATCGGCGTTTGTTGGTTGTTGTTTATTAATTTTGCCTGAATATGAAACTCGAACAATTAGCCATAATTGATTACCACTTACCTATTCCCAAAATAGTATGAGTTGGTTGGTGGTCTTGCGGCTGGGAAAAGGTTCCTGGCAGCAAGGATTTCCAGATGTAACGGTACAAATTGGCGAGGATGACAACCCTCGCCAGATGCAATTGACTGCCAGCTTACCGCCAGCTCCTGATTTGCCCCGACTTTACCGTAATTGGCAGTTGTTTTATACAGCGCTTTACGAGCGTTTGGGGTGGCGGCTCCGCATTACTTTTAACGAAACTGAAGCAACGGTGACCAATGTTTCCGAAGCCGAGTTTCACAATATTTGCCAGCAGTTAAAAACCCGTTTCAATACGTGGCTGCGCTCAGAAGAGTTTCACCCGATATCCAAGAAATTATGGCAGGAATTAGCTAAAAAAGACCAAGAAATTCGGCTGCTAATTGAAACCGACGATCTGCAAGTGCGGCAATTTCCTTGGCATCTTTGGGATTTGTTTGAGGATTATCCAAAATCAGAAATGGCTCTGAGTATTTCAAATTATGAGTTAGTGCGATATCCGGCTCAAAAAACACCAGGTAAAGTCAGAATTTTGTCTGTTTTTGGCAATAGCCAAGGTATCGATCGAGATCGAGACAGGACTGTATTGAAGCATTTACCGGGGGCAGAGGTAAAATTTCCGACAGAGCGATCGCGCAGAACCATTAGCGACGAATTATGGCGGCATAGGTGGGATATCTTCTTTTTTGCCGGACATAGTTCGACCCGGATAGAACAGGGTCGGATGGAATTAGATGATACTCAAAGCCTAACGATTGACGATTTGCACAATGCTTTGCGTCACGCGATCGCCCAAGGATTGCAACTGGCTATTTTCAACTCTTGCGATGGGTTGGGATTAGCTAACCAGCTAGCCGCATTGCACCTACCTCAGAGTATCGTGATGCGAGAACCGATACCAGACCGCGTGGCAGGGGCATTTCTGACCTATTTTCTGGAAGCGTTTGCGCGGGGGAAATCCTTCTATCTGGCGGTACGGGAAGCGCGGGAACGGTTGCAAGCACTGGAGGATGAATTTCCCTGCGCCAGTTGGCTGCCGGTCATTGGTCAAAATCCTGCCGCCGTACCTCCCACCTGGCAAAGCTTGCGCCGGATTGAACGTCACCGACTGCGAGTAGCTTTGTGCGCGAGTCTGGCAAGTACTTTTTTGATCGTAGGATTGCGATCGCTGTCCCTACTCCAGGGATTAGAACTCAAAGCCTTCGATGGATTGGTGCGCCTGCGCCCCGCCGAACAGCCAGATCCGCGCCTGCTGGTGGTTGGGGCGACCGAAGAAGATCTCAACCAATATGGATTTCCCCTACCGGATGGTATTTTAGCGCGTGCGATCGCCAAGCTAGAGCCGCATCAACCGCGATTCATCGGCTTGGATATCCATCGCCCGCAGGTCAAAGATAGGAATTTAATTGCCCAGATGCGTCAAAATCGCCGCCTGATTGCTGTATGCAAAGTCAGCGAGGGAGACAATTCGGGAGTTCCTCCTCTACCAGGAATTCCCGACCAACGTTTGGGGTTTAGCGATATAGTGTATGACTTTGATGGCATTACCCGCCGCCATCTTTTAAGCCTTACCCCCACTCCTGATTCTGCTTGCAGCACCCAGTTTTCTTTTAGTCTCCGATTAGCATTGCACTACCTGGCAGCAGAAGGAATTGAATCGCCCCCAGAATCAGTTTTGCAGCTCAAAAACATCATTTTCAGAAAATTGCAACCCACTACCGGAGGCTACGCCAAACTGGATTCGCGAGGTTATCAAATACTGCTCAATTACCGCTTTCCCAATGTTTCCCAACAAGTTAGCCTGACTCAAATTCTCAGCGGTCAATTTGAATCCAACTGGGTAAAAAATCGCATCGTCCTGATTGGTGTAACTGCTCCTAGTGCTAAGGATCTATTTTTCACTCCCTACAGCGAGGGAGGACAAAGTTATCAGCAAATGTCGGGGGTAATTATTCATGCACAGATGACAAGTCAGATTCTCAGTGCTGTTTTAGATCGCAGACCCCTATTGTGGGTTTGGTCTCCGATAATTGAAATGCTTTGGATTGGGGTTTGGTCTTTAGTAGGCGGATTGCTATTTTGGCGCTGTTCGCCGATGCTATTTTTAGTGGCAGGAGGGGCGGCGATTATTGCTTTATCTGGAATCTGCTTTGTATTTCTACTTTTGGGTGGTTGGATACCGCTGATTCCAGCTGCGTTAGCTTTGATAGCAACTGGAGGAATTTTGGCAGCTTATAACGCTTATCAAAATCGACAACATCCGTAAAGAATGAGCAGGTGTATGATGGGAAAATACGATTGGGATGGCAGATATTCAAATTTAATCGGGATGCTTCAGCAGCACCGCATTTACCTGGGCATAAATCCTACCAGAAATTTTCAAGTTGCAACTATGTTTGTTGAAGTTGCACTTATACTGACAGTGCTTGGCTTGAGCGGTAGTCCAACAAAGTTGCAGGCGCATCCAGTTTCGCCGAAAATGTTAGCAAAGACGCCTACTGAGCGATCGCTGCCTATCAATCTAAGCGTACAATTCCAACCCCCAAATGACGGCGCTCCTGGGCCTCGCAAAGGTGGGGGAACCCGACCCGGTTGTCCGGCTGTCAATCAGCCTTTAACTGCTTTGGTTCCTACAACAAATTTGGGATGGACAACGGCGGCACATCCAACTTTTTGGGTGTATATTCCCTATCAGGTGGCATCCTCGCGCCCTGTTGAGTTTATCCTGCGGGATGCCAACCAGAATCAAATTTACAAGAGTACTTTTCAGTTTACGGGTCAACCGGGAATTGCGAGTTTCCCCCTGCCAGAAACAGTGTCGCCGCTGGAAGTTGGCAAGAAATACCGTTGGTCTGTTTCTTTCTTTTGTACCAACAATCGGGATGAAGCTCCAGCGGTATCGGGATGGGTGAAGCGGGTGACGCCAAGTGCTGCTGCTGTGAGTCAGTTACAAGCGGTAACAGCAAGAGAGCGAATTGTAGTTTATGCCGAAAATGGCTGGTGGTACGACACTCTGACGGCTTTAGCCGAACTGCGCCAAACAGCGCCAGATGCCTCGCTGGATGCTGCTTGGGCTGATTTGTTGCGACATCGAGGGGTGCGTTTGGATGAGCTAGTTTCGCAACCTTTGGTTCGGTGCTGTACTTCCCAGCAGTAACCGCGAAATGGATTTAATATTGCGCGATCGCTATGAAACTCAAAAGCTTTTATCTCACCGCATTGATCGCTCTTTTCGCCACTGTTTCGACTCCTTGGTTGGCGAATTTTCCAATTTTTTTCCCAACGCAACAGGTATTGGCTAGAACTACAGAGGCGCGGAAAGCAGAGGCAGACCGACTTTTACAGCAAGGGATGCAGCAGAACGAGGCAGGTAATTATCAGGCGGCGTTGCAGCCTTTGCAACAGGCGTTGAAGATTTATCGGGAAATTGGCGATCGCGCTGGGGAAGCGCAAAGCCTTGTCAATCTTGGGCTAGTTTACTCAAGTCTGAATCAGTATTCCAAAGCTCAGGAATTTTTCAGTCAAGCTTTTACTCTGATTAGTCAATTTGACATCACCCCAGAGACCGGACTAAACCTTGACAGCTTTGAGCAATTTTACAGCAATTTTTCTCGCCTGATGTCTCAGTCAAACAATAGCTCGATGCCTTTCTCTCCCAATTTTCTAGCGCAATTAACACCGCCGTCTGAGTTGGATCGAAGAGAACAGCGTGCCCAAGAAATCGTGCGACTATCCCAGCAAGGAATGCAGCAGATTAATACCAGGCAATTTCCAGCTGCATTGCAGTCTTTTGAACAAGCGCTGACTATCTCTAGAGAAATTAACTCTCCTATACTAGAAGCTGTGAGCCTCAGCAACATTGGGAACGTTTATTGCTCTCAGGGTCAGGCTCGCCAAGGATTGGAAAAACATCAGCAAGCTTTGAAGATTTGGCAACAGCGAGTGACTATTTCCGATCCAAGCGATCGCCAAATAGAAGGCAGGATAATCAACAATATGGGTATAGCTTATTATTCTTTGGGTGAGTATTTACAAGCACAGCATTTTTTTGAGCAAGCCTTAGCTATTCATCAAGCAATCGGCTTCAAACTAGGTCAAGCGGAGAGCCTTAACAACCTCGGAGAACTTTATAGCAGCCAGGGCAAGTATGACCGAGCTTTAGATTTAGTGCGGCAAGCTTTAGCCATTGTCAGAGAATTTAAAGACCCCTTCAAAGAAGCTACAGCGATCAACAACATTGGGGTGATTTACATGAATCTAGGTCAGTATGCTCAAGCTCTAGAATCTTATTACCAAGCCAATAATATTTTCAAACAATTTGGTTTGGTGGTAGGAGAAGGACGAATCCTCACCAACATCGGGCTAGTTTACTACAATCAAGGTCAGTATTCCCAAGCCTTGGATTTTTATCATCAAGCTAACTCGGTTTTGCAAAAAATAGGCGATCGCGCAGGAATGGCACTCGTCTTTAACAACTTGGGAGCCTTATATGAAAACTTGGGGCAGTATGAGGAAGCCCAAATAAATTTTCAGCAAGCTCTAGAAATTAGCCGGGTGATTGGCGATCGCGCTTTGGAAGCAGTGACTCTCAATAACCTTGGGCAAAATTACTTCGATCGGAGCAAGTACGATCGAGCGGTAATGCTGTTCGAGCCAGCCTTGGTGATTGCCAAAGAACTCGGAATTCGCACAGTTGAAGCGGGCACTCTGAACAATATAGGGATAGTTCACCTCTATCAAGGTAAGTATCCCCAAGCCTTGGAGAAATTTCAGCAAGCTTTGGCGATTGAAAAAGAAGTTGGTAATCGATCTGGGAAAGGAACAAGTCTCAATAATATTGCAGGAGTTTATTTCGCCCAAGGTGCGTATACCCAAGCACTGAATTTTTATCAGCAAGCCTTGGCGATTCCAAAAGAACTCAATGAAAAAGCTGTTGAAGGACAAATCCTCGGCAATATGGGGGTTGCTTTCTTTATATCTGGCAATCTAGTATCGGCAGAGAAAACGCTGCGCGAGTCCGTTGAGGTTCTAAAACCTCTTCGCTCTAAATTAAAGGACAGGGATAAAGTCTCGATTTTTGACACGCAAGCTGGTCTCTATCAGGCACTGCAACAAGTTCTAATTGCCCAGAATAAAACCAATGAGGCTTTGGAAATTGCCGAGGGAGGTCGTGCCAGGGCATTTGTGGATTTATTAGGTGCAAAGTTAGCTTCCTCTAATACAGATGTTCAACCGACGATCAATTTGGCAGAAATTCAACAAATTGCCAGATCTACTAATGCCACGATCGTTGAGTATTCGATTATCTATGACTCGTTCTGGTTACAACTCCAAAAGCAAGAATTAGGACTCTATATTTGGGTAATTAAGCCAACAGGTGAGATCGCTTTTCGCCGCAGCGAACTAAAATCCTTAAAAACTCCGCTCAAAGACCTTGTTTCCAATACCCGCGAATTGATTGGCGGCAGAAGTCGCGGTAACACCGATCAACTAGCTTTTGCTCCAGGCGATCGCATCGCGTTAAACGACGATATCCCCAATTCGCCCCCTTGGGAAGTAGTATCAGTTAATACCCAAAATGCAACGCTTACTCTCAGGCAACCAGACTGGGAAGCAGGAACGACCATAGAACGAGCGATCGCAGATGTAACAAGCAAGACTGAAAATCTCCGCATCACTGACCCCCGCCTGCAACAACTTTATCAAGTACTGATCCAACCGATTGCCGATTTGCTGCCAACTGACCCCAATGCCCGCGTTATTTTAATTCCCCAAAGAGAATTGTTTCTGGTTCCGTTTCCAGCCTTGCAAGACGCTGCTGGAAAATACTTAATTGAGAAACACACGATTCTCACTGCTCCTGCAATTCAAGTTCTGGAATTAACTCACCAGCAAAAGTCTCGCGTTTCCGGTGCGGCTAAAGATATTTTAATAGTTGGCAATCCCACCATGCCTAAAGTGTCGCTGGTATTGGGAGAACCCCCGCAACAACTATCTCCCTTGCCGAATGCCGAACAAGAAGCGCAAGAAATTGCCCAACTGTTGCACGCACAACCTTTGATTGGGGCTAGAGCGACTAAAGCAGCGATTGTACCGCAGTTACCCAGAGCCAGGTTGATTCATCTGGCGACTCACGGCATACTGGACGATCGGCGGGGTTTGGGGAGCGCGATCGCTTTTGCTCCTTCTGGGAATGATAGTGGTTTGCTCACTGCTGAAGAAATCCTAGACTTGAAGCTGAACGCCGAATTAGTGGTTCTGAGTGCTTGCAATACAGGTCAAGGTCGAATTACAGGAGATGGGGTAATTGGACTGTCTCGTTCCTTAATTTCTGCGGGTGTTCCCAGCGTGCTAGTGTCTCTGTGGTCAGTACCGGATGCTCCTACGGCTTTCTTGATGGGTGAATTTTATCGCCATTGGCAGCAGCAGAAGTTGGATAAAGCCCAAGCGCTGCGTCAGGCAATGTTGACGACGATGCAGCAACATCCTCATCCTAAAAACTGGGCAGCCTTTACGCTGATTGGAGAACCTTGAGGAGCGATCGCAATCTCCAAATTGGTAGCGATGTTCCCGTGGGGAAAACTCCGAATTAGATTACTAAAATTAACAATTGCTTCTGCATAGATTAATGCTTCTATTGGCTGTACTCCAAACCAAGTAGTTGTTGCCCAATCACGCAATATCTTAATTACAGCAGATTGCAAGCGAGTGAGGTACAGCTTTTTGGTGCATTTTCTGTAACTGTAGAGACGTTACATGTAACGTCTCTACAGCGCCTGCGATCGCGCACTGTACCTCATACGGCTGCAAGGCGCTATAAAGTGTCATCCAATTTATCCAAATTTTCTGGCAACAGGGAGTAGACGATCTGGGGTTGCGATCGCTCTCTTGCACAGTTTTGAGAATCAACTGGAGGAAGTCGAGATATGCTTCTGGATTAGAGGGTAGTTTAGAGTTCATTACCGACCTATTGTACAAAATGCTGCCCAATAGAAAGGAGATTGAAAAGGTTCGTCGTTATCTGAGATATTATTTAACCTACGACCCATAGACATCCTAATTGTTTCCTATAGAAAAATTTTACTGTCTGCAATCCATATTTCCAGTTCCTTCTTGGTAATATCTCTCAACCATATTTTGGGTTGGAAATAGCCCAACACATGCTTATCTGACAGACGCTGTTGTTGCTCTAGTTTGCGTTGTTTATGTTTGAGCGAGCGCTTGCTAATTGACTTACTTTCTCAGCAGTTGCGATCGCTTTGGATTTGGCGATCGCTCACCTGTTGGGGGGCTTAAACCGAATTCAGGTATTTCGACTTCCTCTTTTGTTACTCTTAGTAAATACTTATTAACAATTGTTTATTATGCCAGATTTATTACCAAAATAATGATTAAGATGATAGTTGATTGATGACTTGAGTTTACTTGTCGGGGTCAAGCTTAAGTTTTCACCAATTTATATAAAGTCACTCAATCAAACACATCATTTTACAGTGGGTGCATCAGGGGTAATTCTTCAGGATAGAGTAGAGCCATTTTTAACATCTACCCCAAGAAGTTTTTTTTCCATAATACTTTGAGCCAGAAAACGATTAAATCTTGATGCCTGGGCCTCAGAAAAATTAATCGCCAATTTTTTGGTCTACCCATCTCAATGACGAATCTCCCACTCGGGGCAATAGTGACCTGGGATAGTTCATACTGCTAAAAATTTGTGTCAGTGGAGAAAACGACAATGGAATCAGCATACGGTGGATACAACCTCAAACTTAAAGATTCAGATTCCAAATGTTTTTATGAAGGTAGGAATCGGTCTGCACCCACTGACAACATACCACAGCCAGGTCAAACAGGTTATGTGCGCCAGTTGCAAGAAGATTTGGAAAAACTCGGCTTTAAACTTTCACCTACTTACGGTGAGTTCGATCTCAAAACAGAGTGGGCAGTACGGGAGTTTCAAATCTATGCCAAAATGCCATTTGTTGCCAAGTTGAAGGCAAATGCGCCTGCAACTAAAAGATATGTAGATACTCTTGAACCAACTCAAAATACCAACCAATATAAGGATTATATTAGTGGAGTAGTCAACCAAAGAACGCGGCAATTAATTCAATTTTGGCTAGCTAATAATTGGCGCTGTCCTGTTGTCGTTGAAATTTGGTATAAAAATTTTAACAAAAAAATAGTTAACCAGCCAGATGGAACTCCTCAAAATATTTGGTTAACCGAGCAGTTTAATGATAAAAAAGCTCGGATTTTTGTGCGAGATTTTAGTGGATATTATATTCCGGCTGATACTATTCGAGACGATTATAGACGTTACGATGACTTCTTGCCAAATCGCCCACGGGATGAACGCGACAAATTGATTGTCCTCGGCATTGCATTAAAGGGGGGGCCGCTTTCTGATGTTCCTAATAATGTTTGGTATCCCGAAACGGAAATTTTGCCAGACAATTTAGTAGGCAAGGCACTTAATCAACTCACTGCTGAAGAATTATCCACCTACAAAGTTATTCGGACTGCTGCTGAACAAGAATGTATTGGTTACTTTGACTGCATTAATGCTTGGGATGATGCTGTTATTTCTCTTGGCCCATGTCACTGGACTTTACTGTTAGGAGAACTCGGGGCATTTTTGGCATACCTTAAATATCAAGACGAGTCAGCATTCAAAAAAGCGATTGGCTTTTTTGGCATCCAAATAGATAAAGATTGGTTTGAAGGTGCTGGTGCTGCTAATGGCGAATCTTTGTTTAATTCCGGGATGCGTGCTTATGCTGCATGGCCCTCACAAAACACAGAAGCCGGCGACTATGAAACTATAGCGAAATATAACAAACAGGCAGGATTTAAGCGGGAAGAAACGAAAAAGTATGCCAATTACTTTAAAACGTGGCACTGGTTCTATCGTTTTGTAATGGCGAGCCGTACAATTGAGGGTTTTCGTCGCTGTATGTGGGACATGGCACGAATACGCCTGCGAGATATTCTTTCTACTCCTTGGTCAAAAGAAACTGACCCGAATGGAGGTGCAGGCGATCGCCGGACAAAAATTGGCGATGTTTATACCTCAGAAAAAGCAGTTGCCCTTTTGCTGCGCTACCATATTTGGCGACCTGCTTCTATAGTTCTCAACGGTAAAGTTAGCAACTTAGCGGCTAGCAAATCTAACCCACCACCTTTACAGCAAGCATACCAAAGAGCAGTTGAACGCGCTGGTAATAATCCACCCAGTCAACCTGATTTAGTAAACGCCATCATTGAGGTAGTTACTAACTGGGTTGGAAATAAACCCGCCGATCTGGATAGCAAGGAAGGGAAAGAATGGCAAACCCGGAATGGTTTCCTCGAAACCCTAAAGCAAGTGCGCGACTGGCCTACATGGCAACCTAATAACAATCGCAGGAGATATCAGCTGCGAATTGATACAGGTCTGAGTATAGAGCCTAATTCTTTAAAATTGTTCTCCAGCGGACTTGCAGGCATACCGCTACCCGATAAATCAAAACTCTACGGCGGCTATAAACTACGACAAGGAGACTTTGATAAGGATAAAAGCAACCCGCCGAAGAAGTTTAAATACGGAGGATCTTTCCGTTCTGCCAGTCAGGAAGAGCCGCTACCAGACAGCGAAGAAAAGGGTTTTGTGCGCGAACTGCAAGAAGACCTACAAAATTTAGGATTTCTGCTTAAAAAACCCGACGGAATCTTCGACAAAAAGACAGCAGAAGCTGTGAGAGAGTTCCAGCGCTACGCCCAGATGGAATATGTTGCACAATTATTGCAACCGCCCCCACCAGATACACAATATTATGTTGAACGCTTGCAGCCATTCAAAAATTTTCAGTTTTACAAGGGTGCGGTCAGTGGTGTAGCCAATGAAGCGACGCGAGGATTAATTAAAGAATGGTTAAGGAGGGATTTGCGCTGTCCGGTGGTGATTTACGGCAGGAATCTGACGCCCCCCAATCGTTTGAACCTGCGGGAAAATGTTCAACCAGAACCGGATAATATCTGGCTGTACTCGGACGTGCAAACCGAGGGAACGCAGATATTTGTTAAAGACTTTACGCAACACTACGCAGACGGTTTACCTCCGTCCCATCAAGATGGTTTGTTTGCACTCGGGCACTATTATGCGCCAGGAGAGTTTCTTTTTAGTGCCAGATTGGAGTTGCAGGCAGATTTAGACAATAGCCCTAACTTATCAGATGCTTGGCGTCAGGAGTTTGCCCAAGCAACGCCACCGATAATGGTTTCCAATACCGTAACAGTAGAAAGCGATCGCGCGAACCATACCTGGATAATTAAAGATATTCAAAACCACAAAGAATATACAATTCGCCGCACAGAAACAGCACTCAATGTCTTCACCAGATTACCCGGCGGGCCGCGTATCCTTGGCTTCAGCCAAAACGCTTCCAATCCATACCATAACTGTTGGCAAGAAGCGGAAATTTTGCCCGTGAATCTGATTGGTAAAGCGCCATCTGAATTGAACAATGCCGAACGATCTACTTTTTTAGTTTTGCGTGCTGTTGTCGAAGCTGCTTCCCAAAACGAAAGTTTTGGCTTTCTCGACAGCGTGCGAGCTTATGACCGCAATATTCCGGCATTTGGATTGTTTGACGTCCAAGAAAACAGCGACGGTCAAGAATTATTTGCTCACCTCGCTTACTTGCGTAGCATCAACCCAGCGGCGTTTAAAAAAGCTTTTGAATTTTTTGGCATTCGCGCCGATAAAGATTGGGAAGACAACAAAGGCGAAGCAAATGGCGTTGCTCTCTACAATAAAGAGCAGCGAAACTATACTGCCTTGCCAGCACTAGAAACACTAGCATCCGACGATGAAACGGTAACAGAAACGGATGAGGATATCAGCGAGGATTTCGCAACTTGGCACTGGTTTTATCGGTTTGTGATGGCAAACCGAACGATTGCAGGACATCGGCAGGCAATTTGGGATATGACTCGCGTCAGGTGGCGGGATTTGCTGGCAACTCCATTTCCCAAAGGTTTCTTACCAGATATCGGTACGCGCCGCGCCCTCCTGGGGGATGTTTTTACCTCGGAACAAGCGATCGCAATTGTTTTTTACTGGTATTTGCGCTTTCCCCAAGAGATAGTTGATAAGGGAATTGTTGGGGAAAAATTGCGTCATGTTTGCACCCGTGCAGTGACTAATAATTCATCGCCCACCTCATGGACAAACAGCGAGGAAGAAAGCTTAATCCGCGAGTTAATTACTGAAGGCATTCAACGCCACGGTTCCGAATTTGGACAGGTACTAGAAAATCTTTGTCGATGGCCTTTATGGGTAGAAGGAAGCAATCCTCACGGATACCAATTATGCCCAGCGGATGTATTTGCACAGCCGCAAAATCGCAAGTTGGAATTAGCGCCAGGACGTCACAGTTTCCAATTCGATGCTACCCGGATGACGCCGCCAATTCCTAAGAGCGTGACGGCAATTAAACGGGCGATTCGATTGAGTTCTCCGCCTGTATCGGGAGAGCGGCTCAAGTTTAGCGTTTTGGCATTGGCAGAAGAAGATGAAGATGCTCCCGGAAATGAAATTATCCCAGAAACTCTCAAAATTACTGCTGTTATTCTGACGATAAAAACAGAGAATGAAATTGGGATCAAATTGCCGATCAAAAGAGCGCCAATTGACTTCAAATTCAAACTGAACCAGAACCCAAACGGCAAGACTAAAGTTTGGGATACATCGAATAGCGAACAGCAATATTTTGATATTTACGACATCAGCGACGATGCTGAACTGCCGCCGGAAACTTCTTGGGAACTGGATATTTCAGCGATGCAGGATGGGGTTGCTAATTTATTGCAGGTAGAAGCAAAGTTAAACTGGAATTCCCAACGGCAAGTTTATCTTCAAACAGAAATTAAAGCGCCATTTTTTAGAAGTTCGCTGAAATGGGTTTTTGCGGCGGCTGGAACTCCCCAAAGCGATCGCGCAGACTTTTTTAACTTTAGCATCGAGGAAAGACAGCTCAAATTTGAGTTAGCTTCGGTACTAAAAGTATTCCAAAATGTTTTGCCTATTACTTTTACCAATGCTATTAAAGCGAATTTAACCTTAGAATTGGTTGAGCAAGCATTGAGCTGGCGACTGGAAACAGAAGCAGCAGATAAAATTGCCATCGATTTAGGTTCGTCTTTAGTACGTTTGGAATTGGGATTGCCTAAACTTACCCTGGATGCTTTCGAGGGTTTGTCGGTGTCATTTCCCCAAGCGGGAGCAAAGGTGGCTTTGTACCTTGACCTCTTTTCTTGGGCAGAAGAAGACCAAAAGATTATCAATAATCTTTTTTCAAATGATGCCGTTGTTGGCTCCACAGATGTTGGTTTCGAGCCATTTAATTGGCTGTTAAAACTTACGTCTGCATCGGGGGCGCTAGATAATCTACCGACCGTTTCTGACTTGTTTATTTGGAAGACGGGAATTTATCCCACCATCCATAAAGATTTGCTGGCAGCGCTGACGGAAACAACCGTTAATGTTAAGCGCAAGTTACAGGCATTTGCTGGGGATGTTTTAGGTGCAATATTGCCAACTCAGGTGACTTTTAAACCGGCTCAAAAACCGATTGAGTTGGTACAAGAGGAAGATTACTGGCGATTGTTGGTATCGCTAATCTTGCAAGTTAATGGGGTTAAGGACTCTACCCTTCAGCCCATTTTCCAAGCGACGGGTAAATTTGGTTTTTCTGCGAGTGTATCTGAGCAAGATCCAGAAAACTATTTAGATATTCAAGCGGGTGCTTTCAGGGCGGATGATAAAATTGAAATTCAAGTCTTAGAGGATAATGTTTCTAGTTTTGCCAATTTAGTTTCGCTCTACATTCCCCAAGGAAGCATCTTTGATTTTTACACTGATCCCCGCAGCCCAAAAATCAAGTGGGTTACAGATAAATCGCAACAAAAAACACCTAATAAAATCGCCTTACGCATTCCTGGTTCCAAAACTCAGGATATTGGCAAGTCTGAAGCAGGTTGCTTTACCTTTGAAATGGAAAAATTCTCGTTAGGAACGGATGGATTTGACCTCAAGGGTGCAGTGCGAGTAGAAAGTGTTTGGCTGGGCGAACCAAAAATTACGGGTTTCCAAAAACCGCTGGCAATTAAAGGAATTGAAACAAAGAGGGAGGAATCTCAAGAATCGAAAATTGGTGAAATCGAATTTCGCCAAAGCAAGCTGGTTTATGGCAGCTTGCAAGCTGTTGCCCAACTGAGTTATTTTGACGATGCGATCGCCACATTTTCTCTGGCTATTTCCCAAGACAAAACCAGTGCATCTCTAGCCGTTGCAGGTACGCTCGATATTACGGGTTTGTCTGAATTTCACGTCGATGCCTTATTTGCTACCTTCCAAATTACCTTGTTGCATTTAGAAACCAAATATCAAAACGGCGATTGGAACAGTAGCGGTGCAATGTCGGGGCGGGTGAAATTCGAGCCAGCAAAAGGGAAATCTGCCGCCGAAATGGGCGAGTTGGCAGAATTATTTAAGGGCGTTACCGTCGAATTTGAATCCTTGAACCCGGTTGAAATGGGGGTAGAAGACTTGACCGTACAATTCCCGTCGAAACAATTTGAATTTGCCAAAATCTTTAAGATTGACTTGCGCGGTATTAAAATTCTGAAAGAAAAAGGATTTGAACTGTTAGGCGATATTGCCATCGAACGCTTGCCCGGTGTTGACGCGCAACTATCTTTTGGTGGCATTACCCTCATGCCACGCGCCAACCAAGCACCCGAATTCACAGTGCGTCGCATCGGTGCTGGTTTTAGCGTTGCGGGCGGCTTTGAAATGCACGGTCAAATGGACTGGATTGATGATGAAAAAGAAACTGGTTTTGGGGGGGCAGTAACAATTAAAACAGAGGCACTGCCTCAATTAACTGGGTTATTGAAACTGACGCAAGCGAAAACCCTCAGCGGCGAAGTTGTGGCTGCGATCGCAGTTTATTTCGAGACAGAATTAGAAGTGGCATTGTTTGCAGGTTTCTTCTTGCGAGGATTGGGACTGGGGTTGGGTATTAACCAAGCATTAAACGGACTCCAAAATAAAGATTTGCCACTGCCGCAACGCATTATTGCTTTTGTAGACAATCCTCGCGGACTCCCCGAGCCAAAATTGTTACCTTCATGGGTTGCTAATCCTCCAGCGAATGCTTCCCAACCGATTAATTGGATGTTGGTTGGCAAAGGTGTAATTAGTTATGGGAAATTGCCCCCCGATAAAGAGCATCCTTTAGTGGGCAGTATTCTACTGGCAATCGATCAAGATTTAGATATCGTTGCAGCGGTAAATCTTTGGCTATTTTGTTCGCCCCAGCAAACCGGACAAGAACAATTTATTCGCAACCCAGCAGGTAGAGGGGCGCTGGCAATTTCGCCGCGTGCGGAACAAGTGTACGGACTGTTCCGCACGATTAAAGATCCCAAACTGAGTGACAATGCACCCAAACTGTTGGCGGATGTTTTGAAACAGGTTAGTACCACGTTAATGTTTTTGGGCGATCGCAATGGCTTTTTGTTAGAAGTCGGCTGGCCTTGGGAAACAAAAATCACTTATCAATACGGTTCCATACTCAAGGGAACGCTCTCCTCTGGTTATCGGTTTGGTATTTACCGGGGTTTGATTAGTTTTGGCTTAAACTTTGCCATTAATGTAGTTCTTAATGCTCAAGCCAAGATTGAATTTAGTACCCGTTTTGGTAAAGCTGGCGCATCCCTCAGCGTTTACGGCGAAGGTTATTTCCGCTGTTCGTTTGTCGGGGCTTTAACTCCTAGCTTCCGCCCTTACTTGTTGGGTGAAGTGCGAGTGGCTGCAACGGTGGAAGTGCGAGCAGCAGCTTACTGCGAGTTTTCTAAGAAAATTTTAGGCATCCGAATCCGACTAAAAATTAGCTTCCGCACCTCGCTCAAAGTTTCGATTTCGGCAATCTTAGTTGCGGCAATGGAAGGGGCTGATATTGGTTTCAAGGGCGATGCTAAAGTCGCAATTTCTGTGGCGGGTTACTGGCTTTCTGGTAATGTTCCCTTCCGCTATCAAGACGATAAGGTGGCTGTTGTCGAGCAACAACTGCACCAAATGCTGCCGCGTCCAATTGCTGCGAAATCTGCTTTTCGCGCCCCAATGGCTGCGTTTGCATTGCGAGAAACTGAATTGAAAGTCGCGGCACCCCAGATATGGAATTATCGGTTTCGTCGCGTGCAAAATCAGATTCGTGTCCTGCTGTTTCCCAAACCAGGATTGCCCGAACCCGGTCGAGAATATCCGCGAGTTCAAAAGCTATTTGATGTGGTTGATGACGGCAGCATAGAAACAGGGTTAAAGGAAAATAAAATTGCGCCGCTATTACGCACTCAGTTTGTGGATACTGACAAACTTTCCGAGCATATATCTGTTGCTAAAGTTAGGAATCACTGGCGAATTTATGACAGCGATCGCCAAAATTACTACAGCATTTGGTTAGATGCAAAGCGGTATCACGTTTACAAAATTAGCAATGCGCCTCGCTTCCAAGTAAATTTGCAACAAACAACAGCATTCCGGGGATTTTTGGGTTCTGGGCTGGCGAGCGATCGCGATAGCACAAATTCGCTGCTAGAGTGGGAAGAAAACCTTAATCGAGTGGTCATGATTCGCGACGAAGTACTCGCTAATCGCGATCCTTCTGTTGTTAGCGATAATTCCGCCGAAGTTCGCAACCTCACCGTCGGTGACTTATTATTTGCCCTGACAGAACCTTCTCAAACTCAAACTGCCTTCTCTAACTTCCAGGCTGAAAATGTCACAGAAACTGTCGATCCGCGCACCCAAAATCCAGTAGCAGCCAACGCAGATGACGAGACAGCAGGAATTGCACCGGAAGGCCAATATTCGCCTTATTTTAAACCAGACGATCGCGAAGATAGCTACGATCGCAAACTCGCCGCCGCTTGCGAACCAGACGCACCTTTGTCTAATGAGGTGGGCGATTCAGAAGGACTTTCGCCCGGTTTATTGATCGGCGAGTTAGTTTCTTTGGTGAAAGATACTCAAGCCAATCCGCAGCAAAATGCAGCGTCTTATACCCTTGCACCTCACCTGAATCTTGTACTCGTTTTTGAGGACAACAAGGCATTATTGCCAGATGAAGACCCCGTACCAAAATTGCTCGACCTGGTAAGCTTCAAAGTTGATGGTCAGGAAACTAAGTTAGAGTCTCCGGTAGGCGATAAAAAGCCAAAATACGATTTAATTGCAGGGACGCATTTTCAACGAAAATCGCAAATTTGTCTGACTTGGAATTTCAAACGAGAAGACGAGAACACAGAAAGTATTGAGAATCGCGAAATTCAAGAAATAGGAAAAGTTTACGAAGAGTTAGACCGTTTTGTAGTCACGCGGACTGTTCTGCAAAAGCCTAACGAAACACGAATTTTCCCCGATCTGCATCCCTCAGTCTTGGTGGCAGAATCAGAAGTATTACGACCCCAATTTCAATTTGTGGACGATCTCGTGCAAGATGGAGAGGGCAGTATTGAAGACGGCGACCTCGTACAATACAAAGTTGTCGCTCAAACCTTGGACGATCGCTTGCTGGCAAGTTGCATTATTAATGTGGTTCGCCGGACAATCAAACCGTTACAACCTCCTAGTCAGTCGCTGGCGTTGCATCAATTGCAATTTGCTAATAATAACAATTACACCCAAGGAAATTTTGAGGTTGCTGTTGCTTTCTCGGATTTAGCAGGCGAGGAACCCAGGCAAATTATTACCCAGTTGCAATTGCTTTATCGTTTGATTCCTGCTTCTACAGTTGGACTTTACGGATTTGAACAAAGTCCAGAGATGAAAACGAAATGGTTGACAAAAAAAGTCGGTCAAGATGAAGAGAATTCGATCGCTATCAGCTACGCCGAATCGGAGAGCGATCGCACGCTGACTTGGGAAGAATTGCAACGCCTAAACCTCTCCCAACTCAATCCAGATCGAGGATGGGAAACGCTTTCAATTTCTACACAGCACGAACAAAATAATCAAGCTGTGCAACTCGGTTATCACCTCCTATTTAGCGAAGAAAAATTGTGGCAACAAGTGGGAGAAATTCCGCCAGGAATGGCAATTGAATTTTATATTGGTCGCGAACAAAAACAAGGGGAACGTATCGAACAACGTTCTCAACTATTCCGCTGTCGTCACGCAATTCAATTGCCTTTTGCGGCACAAACTAATCAAAGCGATGACGTCAAAATTCATTACTTTAGTCGTGGTAATCCTGTCAACGCGATTGAAAAACTTCCCCCCCATCTGCCAGTAATAACTTACTTAGCACCTCACTTTGTTCAAGGTCAAGTTAGTTACACCGAAACAGCCGCGCAGTTGCTGTTAACTTGGCGACACGATCGTTCTGGTCGCGGTGACACCAACTTCAGCTTTAACCCGGTGGCAAACTATCGCATTCACCGCAGTGACGAATATTCCCCATTGGATTACGTGCGCTACGCAGATGAAGCCAAAATCCTTGCCAGACCAGAATTAACCATCCGGGTTGTGCCAGAAATTATGTATAAATCTACGCCAAGTACGATTGAAGTTCAGGGGCGAGTCAGTCAAGGTCAAATTGTTACCGATTGGAATGTTAAAGAAATTGAGCCGGATTTATTGTGGAAAAAGCCTGAAAGTCGCAGTCAGATCCATGCCGAACCGCTGCAACGTAAATCCACTGAATCTGGCCCAGTTTGGTTATTAACTGCAATCGTCGAGGTGCTAGACAAAATTAAGCAAATTCTCGCTCAAAAACAACTAGACATCCGCTACATTCTCAAATTCCATTATCCCTTGGAAGATCGAAGTTCGACGGCGGTTTCGCAAGAAGGAGGAACCGTAAAAGAGCGACTGGAAAAATTAGTCAAAACCCTTGATGAAAAAACCGATCCATTCGGTTGGTGGGCGTTAGAAGCTTTGGGTTTAAGCTGCGAATGTCACTTTGAAGACAGAGAAGGACGCCCGCTTGATTCCCACTATTTGACAAAGATTTTACGGCAGGAACTAAAAGATACAATTAGCGATTACCCGATTAGCTTTGCTTTGTTCCTGGCTGAAGATGGTAAGACTTTCTTAAACGTTCTGCGAGTATTTTATGCCGAACCGTTGAAGTTTGACGAGGAAACAAACGGGACGCTACCTTATCTTTATCTCAAAGCACCTTTGGGCGTGAGGTTACAGGGTAGAGAAGACGAGAAATCCGATCAACCGCTAGACCTCAAACAATTAGATTTTACTAGCAAAGAACTGCTGGAAACTTGGTTGAGAAACATTCAATATCGACTCAATCGCCAGTTCGTACCAGGTAGTGTTGTAATTTACCAATACAATGCAGCTGATGCTGAGAGGACAGAGCGATCGCGCCCCGCACAAATCACCTTGCCGATCAACGCCGAAGGACTGATCGAATGCGATTTACCCATCCCCGATCTTTGGGCGCACCAGTATGCGATCGCGCTGAGAATAATTCGCCGCTACGATACGCTGTGGAGTCGATTGCAACCGCCGCAGTTAAGTACTAATGTGCAAAAGATTCCCTACAGCCACCTCAAACATATTCCTGTAGAGCGATCGCTTCCCCTGGTTCCTCACAATATTATTGCCACACCCCTACCAGGAGGAATTCAAAGTCTCGTTTTCGCCCATCCGGCTGCATTTGCGGCTGCTGCATCGGCGGTAAATGCCGTTAGCGGCCAATATTCCGGTCAAACCGTACTATTACAGCGTCGCATTAATCCCGACGAGCGCAACAAGATTGCAAATTTGTATAACGCCGCCGAAATTCAATGGCAACTTTATCAAAACTGGCTCAATACCGCTGGCTTTGAACAAATTAAACCGGGGCCTTTCGTGCTAAAAAACGAACGGGGAGAGTGGAATACCCTGGCACTCAAACCGATCGAAGGCACGCAAGCAGGAATTTACGGTGCAGATCGCTACGTATTCCCAGATTTACCCGCTTATTACGAATATAGGGTAGCCGCTTATAGCACGGCGGGTCGAGTTTGCAGTGAGGTGAAAACAACAAGTTTCACTGCGCCACTGTACGATAAAATTCGCCAACGACCCCGAACGGTAGCGTGTCGCGATGCCATTTTCAACCCTGAAGATAGCACTTTAAAACTCACCTTGCGCTTAATTCATCCCCGCTTTCACCTACGAGATGAAATTAGTCCGTTATGGGTGAATGCGGAAGAAATGTTTGAGGTAAGAAAAGGTGAATTTATCCGTTATGGCAGTTTGCCCGATGCTTACCTCAACTATCAGCTTTACATCCAAGAAAATCCCGACGAAAGTTTCTCCGATCCCGTTTTGCTACCCTTGGCGGAAATTGTCCCGCCATTAATAAAAGGCATGACACCGGAGCGGTTAAGTTGGAAAGCTAAAGCGCAACTAATTGGTGCTACATTCGATGGCAATAGCGAATTGAACTTGTCAGTTTTGCAAGCAGGTGACAACGCTAATGCTAGCAGGCTTGAATTAGGAGAACTTTACCTTGAATTCAAATTGCACCTGAACGATTCTCAGTGCGAAAAGGTTTTACATCTACTGCGTCAATACTCCAATCAACCTGAAAAAATTCGCAGTTTAATTTATCTTTCTGTTGCCCGCGATGGCGTCTGGTCGCCTATCGTTCAAACACCGTGAGTAAGTCGAGCCAACTATTACCAATGAGCCAGCCATTAGCAATTATGACTAACAATCCACGCTTACCTCAACAAATCAAAATTCGAGTGCGGTTACCGCTGTACGGTACTGCTTTTGGTCGCGCCGACATTACCATCGAACGTTTGGACGGCAAGACATTTGAATTGCAGCCTTTGCGCTATCGACCAAAAGACGGCAGTAGCAAGTCTGCGGTGGAATGGTATCTCAGGTGCAGCGTTCCCGTAAAGGCGCGGGTAGAAATTCAACTGGTAGGCGATCGCATTTGGCAGCAGAACAATTTGAAAGTGAATTACTCAGAACAATTACCCCTAGAATTGGGGCTGGGTTTTGCGAGTGACGATTTATATTTTGTCATTCAAGGATATATAGCCGTTCCGCTAATTTTTTATAACGATATTAATAAAGACCAGCCGCTCCGGGAATTGTGGATAACCAACGATATCCAGGGAATTTCGTCCCTGTTAGTACAACCCTCCGGTTTGTACTTGCAAGGAATACTTCCCGACGCTTTTTATTTAGGAGAACAACGCTTACCCGTCACCCTGCGCGTCCCCCAAACCGAAGAAGACCGAGTTCAAAAAGACGAGGATCTTGCTAATTCATTGCCAAATTTAAATCTATTGGGAAAACGATTTTGGACGCTGGCAGCTCAAAAATTTTCTGGCAATTTAGACGCGGGAACTTATGTTAAAAATTGCGCCGATCGGGTGGAAAACTTTCGCTTACCTGCTGCCGATCGCCGTTTAGATACATTTCTCGATAACGTAGAATCTCAACCGGGAACTAACTGTATCGTGCAGTTTTTCCGGGAGGATCGGAAAATTGATTGGATCGCTCAGTCTCTCAATACTCGGATGACTATCGGCGGCGGGACGACAGCAGAAGCAAGCTTTCAACCGCAATTTCTTACCGGACAATTGCAACGCCTATCAGGAAGAAATGCGCCTTGGACGCTAACATCAATTCAGTTTGAATCGGCGGGGACAATTGCCAATCCCCCACACCCAGAACCAGATATTGCCCTGACTTTAAAAAAGACGGATTCGGTACTTGGGGATGAGGTAAAATTTAGCTTTCGTGAAACTTTAGTGCAAGCAATATCAATTCCTGCTGTTGTTTTGTCAGATAGCAAGTATCGCTCTTGGTTGTGCCTTGCTGAAGGTTGGTTGGCAATTGATAGTAGCGATATGCGGGCAGAGATTGAGTTAGAAACAGATACCCAAGGAGCGGTTTTTGGAATTGTTGAAATTGATAAATTGCTGCGAGGGTTGCAAGAAAATTCTGCTCGCAATACCGCTGATATTACCGCTACGGCGGTACAAGTTGCCACGCTGCAAAAAAGTCGCGTAGCGGTGAAGTTGAGCAATGAAGGCGGCATCGAGCAACTTAGCCTGGAATTTTACAATCCCATGACGACAGCGATCGCACCCAATGTTTGGTTCCAAGCACAACCCACCGATCCCGCTAAAAAAATAGAAAGTCACCCGCGCTTTATTCCATCCTTGACGGCAGGAACAGCAACAACAGAAATGAATCTAGAAAGTATCTTGAAACAACGTTTAGTTTCTGCTGTTTTCGTTTCCTCTAACGTCGTTAAACCTTCCCCGCAAGGACTGCCAGTTGTTGCCAGAATATCTTGGAAAAAACCAGCATTTCAATTCCAATTTAGACATGGTGCTGTTCCGGACAACCCAGACGCAACCAAGCTACAGCAATTGCTGCTATGGAACCGCCCTGTAGGTTATCCCATCGTCCAAAGTTTTCCTCTTTCACCTGTTAAAGACGAGAGCGCTTTTCTCGATACTTCGCGCGGACTGATTCCCTATCAACCCCAGACTGAAACTTGGATTGAAATTCAGTTTCCCGAACGGGGACTGCCTCGCTGCTTGCCCAAGTCTCCAGACTTAATAGATGCTGCACCCTGGCAAATTGTTACCCAATTGCTGACATCTAGATACTTTCTCCCCACACTTCCAGGCGTCGAATTAAATCTCAACCGTCAACCGATGGAATGGATTTATCGTCACAGCGTACCCGTTTTAGATGAAGCTTACGCAGAGGTCAGCGAATCCGAGTCTGAAGCCTTAACGAACGCTGGCAATGTAGAGGGACGAGATTTTACCCGCGTTGTCGGCACTGAAGCATTTACCCTGGTTCCTGCTGAAAAATCCCCCAAAGCATGGGGTTGGTTGCACAAAACAACTACGAACAAAGAAGGCGCAATCGAAATTTCCATCATTGGGGATGATGCCACGCGATTAGCACAATTGAAAGGCTCCGATCCTCACTTTGAATTCACCCTGAAAAATCAACCCAATCCTATTACCTTTAGCCGCAATATCGAAACTAGCGGCGGTTTAACTATTCCTTTGCAAACTAACATTTCGACTAGCAGCACAACCTCGTTGCCAGAATTTCAAATTGATGTAGCTAGTAACACTAACGAACCAGCTCGTTACCGTATTTTCCACAATGGTCAGCCGCTGATTGCCGAATTTCTCAACGCACAGAACCAAGGAGTAGTCACTTTGGATGGCGAGGGGCTGGTGCAAGCCGAAGCGATGGGAGATTACAGCACCTATCGCGGCCTCGATTTCGCCGAAAACCGACGCTTGACTAAAAGTTTCGCCCTCCTGCCCACACTGCACCTGGAAGTCATCGGAGTGCCTCTGGGCGAGTTTTCCCGCACCGAAGACTTGTATCGACAAAGCTGGATGCTGCACGACGGCAATGGTGGTTGGGCGAAGTTGGCGGGGTTTCCCCTTTACCCGCTTTGTATGCGTAAAATTGCGGAGAATAAGGGTAAATTTAATATCATAATTGAAGCGATTTGGCTGAACGCAACGCCATTGCAAAATCGACCTATAAGTGGCATTGGCGTGATGACGCTGAATTTTACGGGTAGCGAAAGTAACTGGAACCTGCAAGTAACGGGTGATATCGACTGGCAGTTTACCGCGCCAGAGGAGGAAGCAAGCGACTCTCCGCGCCTCGCACGACTGCAAGCGAAGCTGAAACCCAATCAAATAGGGACATCCGAGGCGTTTGAGTTGGAAGATTTGCAACTGGCGATCGCGCACCCGGTGGGTTTAATTTCGCTCACCTCATTGTCTAACGCCAGTTGTGCGATCGCTGAGGGAATTTTGCAGTTTGAGGTGCCGCAAACTACACAAGCGTCTTTCCAATTTCGGATTGGTGCTACTGAAATTAATGCGGATCAACCGTTACAACCCCTCGATAATTACTCTTTCAGATGGCAAGATCCAACGAGTGATAGCGATCGCATCCTCTTACAAGAAGCATTGCGCCTTCCTGGTGTCGCCGAACAAACTATAGAAACAATCATCTCTCTCGTGAAGCGAGAAGCAGATTATCTCAACGAATTTGGCTTATTTAAAGTAGACGATCCTCAAGGACGAATTGGCACGCTGACGCCAGACAATCCCAAATATGCAGCCGCAGCTTTATCAGAAAGGCGACTAGCTGTTTTCCCCGCTAATACCCAACAATTGAAAGTAGAGTTGCCTGCTGCCCAATTGATGGGAATGTACCTGATTCAAAACAGCACAACATCAGATTTTCTCCGGCGCAATCCGGAAAATAAACTCGGAAAAGAACCTTTAGCATTTTTCTCGTTTGTTGCCGCCAACCCAGATAAATTGTCACACTTAAAAACTGAATTAACCGAGCAAGTGGCGCGGCTATCATGGGAAGATCGGGAAGGTGCGGGGGATAGAGATTTCAACGACTTGGTAGTCGAAATTAAATTTAAACTGACTAATTTGGTCTGGGACTTAGAATTAGAGTCGCGGGCGAAAGAACCCTGCTGGAGTCTCGACATTCGTCGGGGTCAAGATTTACTCGTTTCGCTGTTATTGAAACAACACCGAATTGGCGCCTCTAAATTCATTTTTGCCACCGATGCTAACCAAAATCTTCTGTCCTTGGGCGAGAATTCCTGGTTTGAAAGGTTAGAACCGGATAGCGGTTTGCTGGGGATTGAGTTTCACATCTCGCCGCCAGGACTGCCAATGCTCAAAACCATGATGGCAGATTTGCAATTGCGCCTCACCGATAAAAGCGATCGCGCAACGCGACTTGTCCTCAGATTGAAGCTTAATTTATCCCATCCCCGACCCGCCAAGCAATATGAAATTGAAGCCGCCGGACAAATTACCCTCATCAATGCCATTCGCTTTCAAGGATGCCAGCACGTAGCTCGATTTTATTTCGACCAAGCCGATATTTCAGAGTCAGCCGCGTTTAAAATTCTCAGCGGTGAAGGACCAAAAGAAACCGTCCTGATTGGTGGGATTGCCCATCACCAATTGAAATTCAACGACGGTAAAACTTTTGACTGGCAATCTCCTCAAATCGCTCGATTCACGACTTTAGAACAATTCGCTAAGACTTTTCTGGGCAAAACAATGGTTCGTCCCCCAGAAATTGTTGGATTTGACAGCAATCAAGCTCAGATTGAGACAGAAAAACAAATTCAAACCCTGAATCGAGTCTTGCAAATGCTCAAACAAAATCCTGATGATACAGCCGATATTGAAGGGCATAGCGACAATCAAGGAACCCCCGATATCAAGCAAAAAGTTTCCGAACAACGAGCCGCATCTGTGAGGGATTGGCTGATTAGAAATAACATTGATGCCTCGCGTTTGACGGCTAAGGGATGGAGCGATTCCCGTCCTAGAGGAGATAATTCTACCCCTTCAGGAAGATCGCAAAACCGACGCGTAGAAATTATCATTTACACTACAACTCTGCCCGATCTTCCATCTGATAAAAAATCAAACTTGCTGATTGAATCGGGTGCCGTGTTTGAGATTCGAGAAGAGACTTATCCCACACCAAAAATCGTACCGCCAACAGCGGATATTGAAAATAAATTTATCCGCCTGTTTTTACGTTCCCGCGAACTCCAACAACTGGAAGCACAACCGGCGCACATAGTGCGCCTGCCTTTAGCAGCATGTAGCCAGCGCGATCGCGATTTAACCTTGTGGCCCCAAATTCAATTGCAACCAACGCCGCCAGACTTAATTTATCGTACCTTTGGTATCCAAAAGCAGATTAAACCCCCAATTTCATCCTTTAATCTTCAAACCAAAGCGTTTGAAATTTTCTATCGCACCACCCAGGCGCAGTGGCTGGCGTCCGCTTATTTGCGCGAAGCAATTTCCGATCGAGAAACTGTCGAACTCAAACCCGCATTTTTAGAAGCAGGTCGAATTACCTTGCGGCTGCCGGAACAATTGGGCGATTTAGAATGGTTGCGAAATCGAAATTCTAGCCAATTGAAAGCAGCAACTCTCGTCACGCCTTACAATCTAGACCAAGATGATGTACCCGTTTTTGACGAGCCAACTTTGTTTGAATATCCCTTAACGATCGAGGAGGTTACCAATACAGAAATTGCCGCAACAGTTGACGTGCAATTGATTGTTTTTAGCCACAATCGGCTGCAACGCATTGCCCGCGATCGCCTCAAGCCTGATGAGGATATTTTACAATGGGCTAACAATATCCTGCGCGGCAAACGTCGCAACGATGGGGCAGTTGTTCTCAAGAATTTTGAGGAGATAATTTTGATTCCCCGTGCCTTAGAAGCTTGGCGGGAAGAATTAAATAATATCCCCAATTGGGAGTTAGATCGACCGAGCGATCGCGCGAGTGCCTATGGCGAAGAAATCGATCCGCGCTGTCGGTTGCCCCAAATTAAACCGAAACCATTCGCTATTAAAGCCAACCCTAACCTGGGATTGCTGTTATTCGATGCTACTCCAGCTGACCCAGAAAATCCCCAGCTAAAATCGGTGGCTGCAACTCGCTTTCGCCTTGCACCTACGGGTGATTTTTCAACCGAATTCGCCGGAAAATTACGGCATGCACGCATTGCTAAAATTGAGTCCAAGGAACTGTTTAATTGTACCAAATGGGAGCAAGTGTCTTTTGAGCAATGCCAACTGCGATCGCACGGCGAACCTTTGTATCCGCAAGTAAATCCGCGCCCGATTGTTAACCGTCCTTACCCGATCGAAGGTTTGGCAAAACTAGAAGACGGCGATGCCACAGCAACAACGCTCCTACCACCCCTGATCGATGTGGTGGCTTGGTCTTCTCGACCAGGGGAAATGATGCGATCGCTTTGGTATTTTAACAGTCTAAGTTCCCCATCTGGGGCAAATAACCAACAACTCTATCAATTAGCTGGTTCTGCTGGAGTTTCTGTTAGTTTGCGCCAACCTCGTGCCGTCGCAGGACTTGACGAATCGGTCAGCGTAAGTGTAGAAACTTCTTACCCCCTGTTCAATTATCAGTTTTACTACGCTCGCTTGTTGTTAACCCAAATTTTGGGCAATACACCTGCTCTCCAATCAGGCGAAATCTACCCGGTTTTAGCGACTAAAAACGACTTTTACCTGTTTAATACTGGCAATTTTTCCCAAGCAGCTAGTTCTCCGGCATTAGTTTATTACAATGAAAATCAGCAGAAAGAACCGGAACCAATGGAACTGTACTTGCTAGCTGATGCAGCTTTTAAACCAAAAGATTTTGCCCCGGGCGACCCGCAAAAAATTACGGCGAAAACCGTACTTTTAGCAGTCAAACCAGGCGCGACAATTCCCGATTTGCCAGATGCTCAAAATTCCGAGGTAGAGCTTTTAATTGCCGATTTAACGGCTCCGTCACAAACAAGTAAAAGTTGGAATCAGCTTTCTGAGAAAATCTACCACATGCAAGTTCCAGGACTAAGTGACTGGGCCACCCGTTATATCAACGCCCCAAATGCTCCTACCACCGCCAATATCGTCTTGGTTAAGTATGAATTCAAGCAAGAGGAAAACATTTGGAAACCGCAGTCACCCAAAGTTGTCGGCTGCATTGCTTTCTTAGATCGAGGCAATGCGATCGTTGCTCCCAAGTTAGGTTTGGCCTTACTTGCACTACCAAAAAATAAACTAAAAGAGCAAGTGGTGCTATCTGGATATGGTCGGCTCAATGATGACAATTTTTCACCGATAAAACCTTTGTCTGCTACAGATAACGGTATAGACTGGGCGCGTACCGCCTGGTTGCACGCCCTGGAACGCATGGATTTAGAAATCGCTTTTATAGCCGTTGAACAACAGCCACCATACTTGTATGACTATGACCCTGTTCTCTACGGATCTGGAGGAGAGTTAATTCCAAAAATGAAAGATGGGTAAGCTTTGCATCTAATTATTTGGACTTTGGACAAAGAGAAAAACGGTTCGCGAGCTAATGACGCGAAGCCAACTTGTGTTTGATAGGCCAGCTGTAGCTATCATTCCCTCTTTACTTATGAGCTAATCAATCGCATTTCTCTGGTATAATCTCACTTTCACCGTCGTAATATAAATCAAGTTAACTGTTAGTTAAAGAATTAATAGTGCGATCAAGTTCATCGATTTGGGTACGTCGAAAAACTTGGACTACCGCTGCGATATGCTCCTCACTACCAGCCCGTCCTAAATGTTTATACTTACTCTTTTTTTTGCAATATGAATGCTTGCTCAAAAATCTCATCAGTAGCTTGGAGTTTATAGTACCAATAAACTTTCTGTCGTTGTCGTACCTGATAACGAGCCACATAGCAACTCTTGGGAGCTACTTCACCTTCATCAAAAATTTGTTTAATTTTTACTTTTAAAGCAGCAATAGTAGCAGTTAAACGCTCAGCTCTTTTAGCCAAATCGGGAGCTAGCTTCGGTTTATGGCGATTCATAGTTGGCTTGATCAAAACAGATATATCCTAATTTAATGGGAAAATAATTCGCGATTATTAACCGCGAAATTAAATTTTTACCAGTTTTTTATACCCACTCTACCTTGTGAAGACCAGCTCGCCCAATTGCAGCAATTTCGCCAGCAGTTATACGACCTCTTTCCCCATAGCCATGACAGTTTAATGGATTTACTGGACGCACTTTCAGGGAACACAACGGCTCAGTCCCCAGTAGAATTGTGCTTTCCATCCCTTGTTTCGTCGAGGCTATAGCGCTTTATATAAAGCTATTGTACAATTTTTCCAGCCGAGATCGTCTGTCTCAGCGATTGAGGAAAAAAACTTTTTCAACAGTCTTTACTTAAAGCGCTGGCGCCATTTATTCCGACACCGACTCAGAGGCAGTTTCATTTATTTGGCCTAGACGCCACCCCCATGCCCCGCTATGATTGCTAAAACTTTGGAAGACCGTGCATACATTCATCAACCCAATACCATTAAAGGCAATAAACCAATTAATATTGGGCATCTGTATTCACTGTTGTCTTTTTTACCTGAACGCGCTCACAATTCTCATATCCCTTGGTCAGTTCCTTGACGCCTTGGGGGATAAGCCTAATACAATCATTGTGACTAGAGCGCGTAGTAATCGCGTTTTTTATCGTCAACCTGAAGTGGTTGAACCAGTTAAAGTTAATCGTGGACACCCTTACCGACAACGATTTGACATGGAGCATATGCTTCGTTTTGGCAAGCAACGGTTGTTAATGGGGTCGGATCAAACTCCAGATGTGGAGCATGAAGAAAACTGGGTGCAACTGACTTTACTAGCTTATGTACAACTGTGGGCAGCGCGGGAATTAGTTGATAATCTGCCTCGCCCTTGGGAGAAATATCACCACAAAAAAAATCATAATTTCATCACACCTAGTTTGGTACAACGGGACTTCTACCGAATTATTAAACAGATTGGCACACCCGCTGTTTCTCCCAAACCGCGTGGTTTTTCTCGTGGCAGAAATCCAGGTGAATTGAGGGAAAAAAGAAAGCGGCATCCGGTGATAAAAAATGAGATAGGTTTTTTCGCTCACTTTCCCCTAATAATCCTCCTAAATAGTTTCTAAACTCTCTTTTTTGGGCTAATGTTTTGAATACATCATCGAACCGACTGCACCATCGCTCAAAGCATGGTGGCATGGCGGCGGGGGTCGTTTCCTTCATTCACCCTCCTTTGACATAATATCCCTTTTCCACTTGCATTATAGCCTTATTTGTCCTGGTTTTTTGTTTAAGTCCCGATAGCAGATTTACATCTAACTCATCGAAACAAACTTATAATCCAACTGATCGTAAGTGGTAAAAGAGCAAATACCAAAGTAGCCATAACTAGAACCAGAATAAAAGAAAATATTGCTCTCAGTCGAAAAAGCCAAGAAACAACATGCACATAGATTTTTTTAATTCTTGGAGTCTTAATTAATTCTTTCTCTAAAATTATGCATGGTATCCAAAATTTACCCTCCGAATAAAAGCCTGATTCACGATTTATCTTATAGCCAACAGATTGATAAAAATTTACTGTGTCCAGTGCGGAAATCACATGAGTGACTTTGTTGCCTTTATCTATCGCTATTTGCTCCACAGTTTCAAGTAGTTGTGTGCCTATCCCTTGACGCACGAAATCTGGATCGACATACACGCCAGCAATTTGGGACGACTGAACAAGAAGCGATGCAAATCCAACAATGTCATTTTTATGTTCTGCTACAACCTCTATCTCTTCTTGGGCAAACCTAACTGATGCTTGGCTGCGAACCAGAGACTCAATCTGAGTTGAATTGTAACTTGCTGATAAAGTTCTAAGTGAACTGGTTTGTAGTTCTATAATTTTCTTTGAGTCTTCAGGCTTAGATAGACGAATTTGAAAATCCATAATTCGTAACTACTGTAATAGATGGGAGATCCTACTCTAAAGTTACTTGATGGGTTTTTGAAATCTAAATTTCACATTGTTATCAGGTTTCCAGCAAGGGCAATCACATCTAGAATAATTATCGCATCAAGTGGTGCGATCGGAATCACTATTTCTTCTTGGGATTAACATGAACGAATTGAAAAAATTGTCGCCTTTCTGAGACAGCGCTGTCTCTGTTGTTGCGATCGCTATCAGCGTATAGAATAGTTTGTTTACATAGTAAAGCCTGACTCTGTTGAACGAACCATCAGGTGCTTGGAATTCTATCTCCCTTCCAGAATAGCCATCAAGTTGAACATGCCGCCCAACAGAAATGGCAGTCGCAGAAGTACCTAGAGCTGTGATAGTTGATAGAACTAAAACAACTACTTCAGCTCCAGAAAAAAGCTCGATCGATCCGGGAATATATTTAGCTGAAGAAGCGCATATTTTGCAGGAAAATCCCCTCAATCAACAGGAGCGAAATTTCCAATTTGGTCAGCTTGCAGAAGCTAGTTTGCTAACACCAATTGTTGCTTCAGATCGAGCCAATTCACCGACAGCAAATCAAAATCAAGAACGCTTTGTTATCAAACTCAATCAACCATTGAAAGATAGCAATGGACAAGCTTTACTTCCTGCTGGGGCACTCGTAATATTTGTAGTTGCGGGAGTGAATGCAAACGGACTGGTGATGCCTAATGCGATCGCAGTCGTTGTCGATGGCAAAGAATATCAGCTTCCCCCCAATGTTATCAGCCTGCGCGGCAGCGATGGCAAACCCCTGATCGCGTCTAAATGGGGCGATCCTGGGGGAGCGATCGCACGCATGGACGCAACGACAGCAGTTATGGGGGCTGTTGGGAAAGTAGGTCAAATTATGAATCAACCTCGCCGCGAACAACAGGAAGATTCTGACAATATTTATGGCAATAGACGTAGCACCACAATTGAACGCGGAGAACCAAATTTATTAGGAGCTGTTTTGGAAGGTGGATTGAATCCCTTACAACAACAAATTCAGCAACGCAACCAACAAGCCGTACAAGAAATGCAAAATCGTCCAACACTTTGGTATGTACCGGAAGGCAAAAAAGTCCAAGTGTTCGTCAATCATTCTTTTGATATGTAACGTCAGTTAGCCGCTAATTGCTAATCTGGCTAAAACTATCATATTAGCAATTAACCATTAGCAATTAGCCACAAAAAATAAATTATAGGAGGTAGAAACATGAAAAAACTGCACGATTCAAATCTGATGTTTTTAAGCTTTTTAACCTTAGCTGTAGGAGTTCTTGGTCACGGAGGGAGAGCCGTGAGTTTAGAGACACCAACTCCCTCTCTACATCGCATTACAGTTGCTGAAGCTACAGGAAAAACAGGCATAACCCCAACTTTATATCTGGTTCCGGGCTACGGTCTAAATATCAGTTTTATTTCCACTGGGGAAATCATCGAAAAAGTTTGGCTGGACAATCCGCAATTTATCACTTTAGATGTAGACGGTTGTTTAGCAGGACTAAGCAGACAAGCATGTCCTCAACCAGGAGCTACTGTAGTGCATTTGCGGCGAATTGAGGAATTAGATATTCCTGGTTTACCTCGAACAAATAGTACCTTGCTAACTGTGATTACTGCCTCTAGGACGGGGCGGCGAATCTATACTTTTCGTTTGAGCAAAGGTTCAGGAATGCCACAATACCACACCGTAGAAGTTATAGCATCGGCAGAGGTAGCTCCTGCTCGCCAAACGTCATTTGTTTCTTTAACATCATCTGGGGGAGATTGGTAAACAATTGAAAATGGCGTGCGCGTAGCGGTTGAGCGTCGGCTTTTGCGTCAAGGTTCGCCTTTGTGGTACCGAATTGAGAATTTTTTACAGCGGCTTAAGATCGGTAGCTCTACAATAGAAGCTGCTAATTTATCTGGAATTTCTGTTGAGTTAGTCGGAAAATTACAAGAGTTAGGAGCTAGGCAGCAACCTATTAACAATTCATCTCCTTCCCTACCACAGTCATAGCCTTCTGCGGTTTTAATAGCGAGATGAATAAGAAAAGAGAGGTTTTTCGCAACCCAACTTTATTGTTCCCGAAAAAGCGATATGCCATCCGGCACGCTGCGCGATCGCGCCTCTACAAATTATCCAGAGTGGTTGAGCCGCTAACAACTCATGATATCAAGCAGGCGAGCTGAACGCATTAAATCGATTAGAGAGTGGAAAATCCGCCTTCAAAGGCGGATTTTTTGGATCCATCGGCTCAACTCTCATCCCGCACCGAAGAAGTAAAATTAAGGGAACATTCGGATTAACTTGCAAAAATGCAACCTTAGAATCAGTAATCTGCCCCAAATATCGATTAATCTGCTAACAGTAACAAACTCTTAACACCTTCCATGACCCAACAACGACCCCCACTACCCCAACCACAACTCGAACCTGCTGGCATTACCTTCGAGCAATATGAGGAATTCACTCCCCAAAAACTGGAACTGGTGGATGGACATTTAGGCTACGGCGGACAAAACCCAAGCGGATTTCACCTCGCTGTTTTAACCAATATGGGATTACTTACAGCGATTCGCCGTGTCGGTGTATCCTTGTGGATCGAAGCCTTAGATCGTTACATGCTTACGCATTTATCAACCGTCAATGCCCAAGAAGAAGTTGCTGAAGCTATGCTTAATAGATTCAACCGGGCAATGGAAGACTTAAAAGCAGTTGCCGAGTTTCTTCAAGAATAGGAAGTTGTTCGGGTAGTAACTAGCGATGGAAATTTCCATTACAGATTATGCTGTTCTCAAAGCATACAAGTGGAAAAGCGAGACATGATAGGGGATGAAACAACCAGATTAGCCTTGAAAACTGAACTGTTGCAACGAGTGGAAGCATTAGAGACTTTTCAAGCTCTATTTCCATCACCAGCACAGCCAATCGATCAAATTGTCCAACAATTAGAGAGCCTCAATCCCATCCCGCACCCGCTAAGTCCCAAGCATCTCCCTTCTCTAATCGGTGACTGGCAATTAGTGTACGCCTCTAACGGAACGGTCGTCACGCGAGCGATCGCATCAACACCAAATATGTTGGGAGGAATCCAAATCAAACAGGTGTGGCAAAGCTTAGTTACAGGCGAGCCAGGTAAAATTAATGCATCTAACGGTGCTTTGATTGACTTGCCATTACTAGGTGAGTGGCAGTTACAGGCTGACGGAACTTGGAATTGGGGCGAAGATGACCAAATTGCCAAGGTAACTTTTGGCACATTTTATATCCGAGCCACCAAACCTTTTGGTTCCTCTAGCTGGAATTTACCCGAATTAAAAATCCCAGTATTAGAATTCCTCCGAAAAGAAGCTTTGTGGACGACTTCCTATTTAGATGCAGAAATTAGAATCGGGCGAGGAGCAACGGGTAATCTGTTTGTATTTCGTCGCGCGCGCCAGCTTTTGAATTAAAACCGATGCAGTGCGTCGGCTCTTGTCGCATTTATTATAGTTGGGTGGTGCGATCGCGGTCTTCTGGATGATAAAGCTTGAAGTTCGCTGTATTACTAGCAATACATATAGCTTACCTCGCGAAGTGGGAGAAGTTTGTCGAAAAATCCGCCTGACAAGGCGGATTTTTAACCATCGACTGACACGGGCAGATTGGGTTTTTTAATGTTGTAGCAGGCGAGCGATCGCTTCACTGAACAGATGACCTCATGAGTCAACCGTTTCCGATTATCGTAGTTCCAGCAGATGCAGCCGTTGCCACCGAGGCGATGGGAACCAAATTCAAATTCTGGTTCCATCACCCGGAATTGGGCTATTGCCTGTATAAACAAGCCCGACTCAACACTGGCGAAGATTGGGCAGAAAAGATAGCATCCCAGTTGTGCGAGTTACTCAGACTGCCCTATGCCCGAATTGAACTAGCCATCTGGAATCACAATCGCGGCACGGTTTTCCCCTCCTTTGTACCCGATGCTGGCAATCTAATTCAGGGAAACGAGATTCTTGCTCCAACTTGATGTCGGCAGGGGTCGCCCGTTATACCGAAGGTTAACGGGTGGGGAATGCCGACCAGCAATAAACCTTCAAGGGTAGCGAATCCTTATTCTGGATTTGCCTGTTGCTCAACATATTTTTTAAGCTGCTCAACAGTTACCCCGCCACAACTGGCTACAAAATAAGAACCCGTCCAGAAAATAGGTTTTCTGTAAATTCGATTGAGATAGTCACCGAATTCTTTGCGGACTAGGCGACTAGAAACCGTTTTGAGATTGGCAATAAACTTACTCAGTTCAATTTGAGGATGATATCGAACCAGCAGATGTACGTGGTCGTCCTCTCCATTGAACTCTAGTAGGGTCGCTTCCCATTTTGAACAAGTTTCATCAAAAATAGTGGCTAGTCGTTCGTGAATCGCTTTGTTGATAACTTTCTTGCGGTATTTAGTCACAAATACAATATGAGCGGTAAGCGTGTAGACAGATCTAAAACCCTTGTCATACTGTATTGTCATGGTTAGCGATAAGCTATAAAATGATAGTTATGATTCTAACCTACTTCTACCGAATTAAACCCAGTGCCTCACAAGAAGCAACAATGCTCTATACGTTAGAGCTGCTTCGTCGTCACTGGAATTACTGTTTGGGGCAGAGGTTAGATTGGCTACGACAAACCCGTTGTCAGATTGACCGTTGCAGCATTGTTTCTGAACCCATTGGTGAGATACCAAATAAAATTGATTACTACACTCAACAGTCAGGCTTAAAGCAAACAAAGGTGCTGTTTCCTGAATACAAAAACATCTGGTCAGAATCACAACAGGTTAATCTGCAACGATTAAACAAAGCTTGGGAGCGTTGGCTATTTCCTGATAAGTCAGGAAAGCGCGGGGGTAGACCGAAGTTCAAGAAAGTTGGTGAATTACGCTCATTTGTCTACCCTCGAATCAACTGTCCTAAAGCTGGAGCGCATTTGAGCAATGGTGTACTGAAACTATCAAAAATAGGGAAGATGCCGGTTATCATGCATCGCCCTATCCCTAATGGTTTCACCTTGAAAACTTGCACCATTGTCCATAAAGCTGATGGGTGGTACTGCTGCATTTCTATGCAAGATGACACCGTACCTAAACCGATGCCGTTGGATGAGGTGAAGACTGCTGTCGGTGTCGATGTTGGACTTAAGGATTTTCTTACCACTTCTGTTGGTGAGACTGTTCCCATCCAGCAAACTTACCGCAAAACCCAGTCTCACTTGGTTCGTCAGCAACGCAAATTAGCCCGCAAGGAGAAAGGGTCAAATCGTAGCAATAGACAGAAAAACAAGGTAGCCAGAATTCATCAACGCATTGGTAGAATTCGAGAAAACTTTCACTACAATACCGCTCACAAATTAGTCAAAAAGTATGACCTGATTGCAGTGGAAGATTTGAACATCAAAGGACTTGCTCGTACAAGATTGAGTAAATCAGTTTTAGATGCAGCATGGGGGAGGTTTATTACCATATTGGACGCAGTGGCAGTCAAATGCGGTGTCCGAGTGGTGAAGGTAAGCCCTCAAGGAACATCTCAAAATTGCTCAAGCTGTGGAGTAAAGGTGCCAAAAACTCTATCCATTCGTTTGCATGAGTGCCACAAATGTGGACTGGAAATGGATAGGGACGAGAACGCAGCTCGGAATATACTAGACCGAGCTTTAAACGAGGTGGGACTCCGGAAAGTCTGCGCGTGGAGGCCGAGGGGATACCCAGCCCGCGAAGCGCGAAGCTTTTTCAGGTTGGGATGGTGTACAACTATCTCTATTCTGAATTAGAAGCTCCCGTTATAGTGCGAAGCACACTTAACGGGAGAGAACGTCACACCTTTAACGTGTCGCAACATACCCTCGATATCGTGCTAACAGCCATCAGCAACAACGTGGTGCAACTGCCTCTTTCCTGGATACCTCCAAAGGGCATCACAACAGCAGTGGAAACCTTCGTAGGCTACCTACTATTGGATGCGTGGATTGGGAATAGCGATCGCCACCATGAAAACTGGGCATTTATCGAAACCCCTATAACCTCATCCACATCGCCAGCAACGCTAAATTTAGCCCCCACCTACGATCGCGCCTCCAGCTTGGGGCGGGAATTGTTGGATATTAAGCGGCAAGAAAAGCTTAACAATCGTTCCGTATCGGCCTACGCAGCAAAATGTAGATCCGCACTATATGTTCAAGTAGGAGACAGAAAAGCCCTCAAGCCTTTGGATGCCTTTCGATTAGCTGCACAACGTTATCCTCTTGCTGCTAAGGTATGGCTAGAACAGCTAGCCAGCGTATCTATGACAAACACACTGGCACTGTTTAACTGCATTCCCAACGAGTTCATTTCAGAAATTGCGATCGCCTTTGCTCAACAAATCCTAGAAATAAACCAACAACGACTGCTTGACCTGCAAAAAGAACTACGATGAAAACATTGTTTCTAGCTTGGCAAAACCCACTGGATCGCACTTGGTTTCCGATTGGGCGATTAACCTTTGACGGAACTAACTATCAGTTTGTTTACATCCAAGGCATACTAGCAGCACAACAGCAATACGGCTTAAGGTCATTGCCGTCGTTCCCAGAATTAGACTTAGTTTATCAATCTCCAGAACTGTTTCCATTATTCGCCAATCGTCTCTTGCGTCGCAGCCGACCCGACTACGCAGATTTCTTGCGGTGGTTGAACATCCCAATTCATCAAGACGACCCAATGGCAATGCTAGCGAAAAGCGGAGGGCAACGGGTTACAGACACCTTGTTTGTCTTCCCCTGTCCAGAACCAGATGAGAATGGATTCTACCACTTCCACTTCTTTGCTCAAGAACTCCTTAATTTGTCACCATTAAACGCTAGTCGAATTAGCCGCTTACAGATGGGCGAGGTGTTGCGTCTAGTTGGCGACCCTGAAAATTCGTATGACCGCGCTGCCTTGATGCTGTGTACTGAAGATGATGATTTAGTAGGCTATTGTCCCCGGTATCTTTCTGATGTTGGCTTTGAGGTGTCGGGTCAATCTCCCTGTTTAATTGATGTGGTAGTTGAGCGCATCAACATGGCTCCTGCACCACTCCAGTTCCGGTTGCTGTGCCACATGACAGTACAGATGCCGCAGGAGGAGCGCCCGTTCTTGGGTACGATGTACCAACCACTAAACGCTCTGAAGGCAGCAGCTTGACCGGGATCATCAACATGCGCCTGTAACAATTTTTTACCTTAGTTGTCCCGGTGAGAAATTAGGTCAAATTTAGGGAAAAAATTGGCTTCAAAATTGAAAGATCCTACAGACAAGGGCATTGAATGTTGCAATTATAATTGCCTTTAACCTCGAAATTCAGTAATCCCAAATTTGTTGCTTCTCTTCTACAGAGTCTCTCTCGTTTCCGTGAAATTGGTTTTTTTAGGGTTGTTATAATTGTTGTGTTGGTAACTTGTCGAGTAAGAATTCAAGTTTAAGTTCCCACGACTGCAATAATATTATCTCCTGTAACCAGGTTATTCAGTTTTTTTCATGTACATTCGACTGTATATCTTTTGCCGGAGGTTTAACCGCATAACCCAGGCTAAATAGTTGATGAGAGAACTGAAGAATTGATCGCTGCTCAAGGGCGATGATAGCGCGATATGCCTGTGGCACGCTGTACGCGAATGCATCTGGTGTATTTGAGAGCATCGGGCAGGCAGTTTTCTTGAATATAGGTTCATCACCACAGGATGAGTTAGGGATGCATCGCCAAATTCATAGAACTAACCAAATATTTTCTTTTTTTGCACAGAGAGTTCCAGAATATGGTGTTATTTGTCAACAAGCAAAAAGCGACGGAAGCTCTTGGTTTAAGTAGCGAAACCTTGAAGCGTTATCGGCTTCAGGGCGAGTGGATTGAGGGAATTCATTGGGTAAGGATTAACAGTCGTTGCGTGAGGTACAATCTGGAACTGATTCAAGATTGGTTCCACAATAGACACGATCCAGCAGCTCATCTACGGGCAATTGAATTCTATCAAGCGAGCTTATTAAGCAATCAAAAGAAATCTAATAATTTTATTTTTAAAACAAATAATATTTCTCATAAACGGGACTTGTTAATTCTCATCCGTTGCACCAAGCTAAACATTTAGCGAGATGGCAGAGGATTTCAAATTAAATAACAATCAGGAATCAGAAGACATTGACAGCTTCTCAAAAGAGGAGATGGAAGTAATTATTTCTGCATTCGAGAATCATCCTCGCTATAAACACTATGCCTCATTTG